>NZ_JADBUP010000033.1:0-10824 GCF_020245605.1 Microcystis sp. M061S2
AACAGGAGTTATTATTGGGGCTTATTATACATTAGATTATATTACTTGGTATAAGATAACATCTACATCTACTCCAGATATAGCCGTTACATTAACAAGCGCATTTTCGCAGCTTCCTTGTCCTTGCTCTGTACCTCCTACGACTACAACTACAACTACAACTACAAGTACGACTACTACAAGTACTTCGACTACAAGTACCACAACTACTTCTACTACCACAACATCAACAACTACCACCACTACTACCACAACAGAACTTGCTTGTTCAACATACACAAATGATTCTGGATTAAATTGGGTAGGCGAATATCAAGCTTGTGACGGAACTTGGTATTACAATGTAACATTGACAAACGGACAATCTGTATGTGCTAAAATAGGAACACCATTTACTTATTCTGGAACAGATTTAACAGCAGGGGTAAGATGTACTTCTTAAAAATTAAATTATGGCAATAATATTCAATCAACCAGCAGCGACAATGATATTTGATGAGGATAATAATGCCTTTGAATCATTTGCTACATTTTATCCCGAAATGATGGGTCAGTTAAATGCTTCTTATTTTTCATTCAAAAATGGTCAATTATGGCGGCATACAAAACAAGCCCCTTATAGCAACTATTACGGAGTTCAATACGAATCAAGTATTACAGGGGTTTTTGGTCAAGATTTAACAAATAAAAAGACTTGGATATCCGTAATGCAAAACGGAAATACGTTGTGGGATTGCCCGGAAATATCAACACAATTAGACAGCGAAGGAACATTAGGACTAAAGCAGCAATCTCAATTAATTCCTGCAGATTTTGAGCAAATAGAATCCGAATACCACGCTTCATTTTTAAGAGACCAAAACAGTATTGGAGGTTTAACAGACGGCTCACAATTAAAAGGAGTTTACATTGTTATTAAGTTTAGAGCAAATTCCCCCAATTTTGTATATTTGAATATTGCATCAGTTAAATTCATAAACTCACCATTAAATAATAGATAGTATGCCAGCACCATTATTAGCTTTACCATTACTTGCCAAAATAGGATTAGGGGCAAGTGCTTTGCAAGGGATTATGGGTGGCGTTCAATCGCTTACGTCAGGAGCAAAAAGAAACGAAAGAGAACTTGAAAGAATGGCAGGTCAATCACCTACTTATTCTGGTAGTAGAGAATTAGAAGGTTTTTACAATGAAGCATTAAGAAGATACCAACAAAGTCCATATCAAAGTGCAAAATTTATAATGGGCAGAAACTTGGCAGAAAGAAGTCAAGCAAATGCTTTAGGCGCACTTACTCAAAGAAATTCAGCACTTGCAGGAGCAGGTAGATTAGCAAGTGTTGGGGCTAATCAAGCAAATCAACTTGTGGCACAAGCGGAAGCAGAAAGAAGGCAAGATTTTGGTATGCTTGGACAAGCAGGAAGAAGTCTTGCACAAGATAAATTAACTCAATTTGATATAAACCAAATGACACCATACAACCGAAAGTTTGGTTTGCAGCAAATGAAAACACAAGCAGCAAATGAAAGAAAAAATGCAGGCATTCAAATGATAGGAAATGCTTTGTCAAATGCTGCATCTATTGGAATGTCAGGAATTGGAAATGAAGCGCAAGGTCAAGGAATTAATTTTTCAAACAAAAATTTAGATACGTCTCCTATACAAGCAGTTACAAGAAATGTAAAAATAGGTTCAGCGCCAACGTCTATGAATCCTAATGCAAAACCTTTGCCTTTACAAACAATGCCAGCCGGTTATGGGGTGTTGCAAAAATTTAAGAAAAAACCATTTGTAATGCCTTTTTAATGAAAAAAGAAACACCAAATAAGGATACTACTACTACAAAAAGCCAATACGCTATTTTGAAAGAAAGTATGCGAAGTGGTAAAAAAGCACCTCAAAGCAAAGAACCTATAAAGGTTTACCCTGTCAATGTATATCCAGAAAAAGAATTAATAAATCAAAAAACAAAAAATCAATTTCCTCAAACAACACAATACATAAGCGAAAGAGCCAAAATAAAAGCAGAAGAAGAAAGCATAATAAGTAAGCAGAAAAGAATGGCAGATGAAGTAATTAAAAGTCAAAGAGAATATATTTCATCTCCATTGTACACAATGAGGGCTTCTAAATTTGGCAATGCTACAATTAGACAACAACAAGCATTGCAGTCGTTACAAGGAATAAATATATTATATAATCAACCAAGAACCCAATCAGATTTGTCAAGAAATCAAGTTAGTTTAGAAATAGATGCTGATAGATTAGATATGGGACACGAATTTGGTCATTTTTTAGGGGCAAGACCCGGAAGAACAGGAGTAGCCATAAAATTAACTCCAGCAGAAGAACAAGAAATACAAAAAAGAAATATTAAACTAAATAAAATAACATCAAAGTATAAAATACCATATAAAGATGTTGAAATAAATAGATTTAACGAACACGACATAGCCCCATACGAAAATAAAGCAGATATTGAATTACTAAGACAAGCACTTTATCAAAATAAGATAACAAAAAATTACGGTGAAAATATTAATGGTAATAAATTATTAGAACTTTTGAAAGTGAAAGGAATGAAAGAAAACAAATTTATTCAAAGAATATTTAATAATTTCAAAGCAAAAGACGTTATTGAATTACACAATATGTTGGCATCAAATAGAATGACTGACAATCAAAATATAGCATAAAATGGCAGCTACAGGGTTATTGGGAATGAATCCATACAGAAAGGGAGTTGTTGTTGATATATCAAGTAAGCCAACGGCTTTATACGTTGATTTACAAAACAAAGAAAGAGCAAGACAAGATGCACTTGACAGATACTTCATGGAGTATGATAAAAATATCAATCCAGCAGGTATGCGAAATGTTGATATTGATGATTTGACTAAATTATCCCAAGAAGCAAAACAATTTTACTTCCAAAACAAAAAGGCAATACAGAATCCAATGCTTGATGGAGGTAGAGCATATAGTCAATTCTCTGCTTATAATAAAAATCAATTATCACTTGTTGCCAAATCAAAAGAAAGCGCAGCAATTACAAAAGCATTTCAAAAAGCTTCCCAAGATGCTCAAAAAAATGGAATGGTAGTTGATGAAGATGTGTTTCAAGAGTTTAATCAATCGCAAAAAAGAGTATTAGACCCAACATACCAACCATTTGATATGTCAAGGTTTAATGCTTCAAAGCCATTTGACCCAGTAACATATTCGGAAAGTGTCTTTGGAAAAGATGGCAAGAACTATATGAGAAAAAGAGTTACGCCAACAAAAAGGGGGAATAAGGAGTTAAATATTGAAGTAACCGAATTTGATGAAAAAAACTTGCCTACTATTGAGTTAATCGCAAAAGCAAATTTGCAAAATGGAATAAGAGTAAAAGATGGCTTTTCAAAGTATGTAATTAAAGCTTCTCAAGATAAAAGCGAATACGATAAAATAAATACCGTATTTAAAAATTATTACAAAAGAGATGCTGCTAATTTAAATGATATAGCAATAGGGACTACTTTAATGTTTTCTCCAAGAAAAGAAGAAGAAAAAGTAGGAGGATATACTCAAGAAGCAAGAATTAATTTATATCAAGCAACAACGGGTTCAAGACCACCTGGTGGAGTAAGTGATACAGAAATAGAACCTTTAATAACAAACATATATATCAAGTCGCCTAATGTTTCCCCCGAAATGGAAAACAAACTAAAAGCAGCAGGTGTAAATGCAAAAGGATTGAAAGATGTAACTAATTATTTGCCAGAGAAATATATTAAATTATTTGGTGATGATGTGCCGGAGTATGTGTATCAAGATTCAGATAAAACACTATGGCGATTTGATATGAACAGAGCGGGCGCTATAACTGATGTAAAACAAATACCTTTCGAAAAGTATAAAATAGATTTAAGCGGTGCTTTGATAGGTCAATCAGGAGTGAAGGGTGAGCTTCCAAAAACTAATCCAGAACCGGCAAAGCCAAAGCCAGAACCAGCAATGGGAAAAAAAATCTTTGACCCTGTTACAAATAAATGGGTAATTAAAAAAAAGTAAAAAATGGATGAAAAACAATTAAAGGCTTTATGGGAATCAATGTCTGCAACACACGAGTTGGGGAATTTTGATGCTTTTAAAAAAAATATATATTCCGATAGCAATTTTAGAAAAGGTTTTTGGGAAGAGGCTGCGCCCTTATACGAGATAGGGGATTATAAAACATTTGAAGAATCTTTTAAAAAAAAAGTTTCTCCTTTACAAGCACCTTCACCATCTTCGGCTACACCTTCTTTTTCTCAATACAAAGAGCAAGGTTATAAGCAGCTTGAAAAAGATACTTCAATATTTAATCCAGAATTAAGTGATTTTCAAAAATACGAACAATCATTAAGCAGAAAGGCTACTGCATATAATTGGGCAAATTCTCCCACAAAAGCAGCAGCAGAACCTCGTGTTGCAGGGAACCCCGTAGCTGCCATTTTAAATATGTTTTCGCCAGATAAAATGGCTGAATCTTATGGTGCTATAGGCAAAGACATTGAAAAAAGGGAAAATATAAGGCAAAATGCAGAAGTAGAATACAAAAAATACGAAGAAGAATCAAACAATTATGCAAAGAGTTTATTGCCTACAATTAAGGAAACCGTATCTCAATATTCTGGTAAACTAAATAAAAATGGTGTACCTGACTATGGCAAAATATCACAGTTATCAAGGCAATTATCATCACAACTTGGAGGTGGTGATTATGTTTCAGAAGTTATTAGAGGGCAGCTTGAAAATCAAGAAAGGTTTGCTATCATAGAGCCAAATGTAAAAAAAGAATACGAAAAGATAGTAAAAAAAGAAAAAGGACTTTCTTTTTGGCTTAATGTTCAGCCAACCGAAAGAAAAAAAATAGAAAATTCATTAATACAAAAACAATTAGTTACTGCTCAAAAAATAAAACAAGCAGAAACACTTGCAAGTACTGAATACAAAAAAACAGAATTAGAAGCAACCGAAAGATACAAACCATTAATTGCTGCAGCACAAATAAACGGAAATGAAGAAGAATTAAATGGTATTGTTAATCAGTATTATACCGAAATGAAAGGTATTGCTGCAAAGATTAACAATAGAGTAAAAAGAACAAGAGATGAACTTGTAAATCAATTCAATTCAGAAATACAAAAAGCACAACTTCCAGAAAGTGAAGTAAAATACTTAAACGATACATACCAAAAGGCATATTCAAATGTTGTTAAAGGAGATTTAGAAGCCAAAAAAATAATTCAGCAAAAAGAAGAAAAATTAATTGGCTATACAGGTATATTCGGAAAATCTCTTTTAAGTGGATTGCTTTCTGGTATTTCAAATAGAGGTTCTGGTCTTGTTGGAATAGGATTAGGTGGTTCTCTTTCAGATTTTTTGTATTCATTTAAGTCAGGTGCAGAAATAGCAGAAACAGTAGATTTGGATTTTAAGGGTAATATGTTTAACCCTACAACTTACTTGACAAGATTGGGGAAACAAGTAGGTTATCAGCTTCCCTCTATGGTTGTTACTGCATTGACAAAAAACCCAACAATAGGTGGAATGGTAGGGTTTGTTGATGAGCAATTACAAAATGGTGGAGATGTTTACGAGCAAATATTATCAGAAACAGGAGACCCTGTAAAAGCACAACAAGCAACTGCAAGATATTGGTATAGAAGTTTGCCTACAATCCCGTTGTATTATTTAGAAAGTTCAATGTTTCTAAAATATACCGGGCTGAAAAAGGGTAATGTTTTAGCAAATGTTGTAGCAGAGGTTCCCGTTGAGGTTACTCAAGAATTAATACAAGGTTATTCTCAACAATTAGATACCAAAGATGCATTAGGGTTTAAAGATTTTATGAGCCAAAAAGCACCTAATATTGCTTTAGAAACGGCTATAACTACTCTATTACAAGGTGGAAGCTTTGCCGCATTAGGTAAATTAGGTTCTGCTTTAGGGAATCAAAATGAATTAGGAAAGAACTACATATACAACCTATTAAACTCAAAAGGTACAAATGCTGCATTTGCTATGTTAGAATTGCAGCAATTAAATGGTCAAATTACAGAAGAACAATTATTGTTAGGAAAAGAAAATTTGGCTAAAGTAGCAAGTACAATAACTGAATTAAAAGCCGTAGGTCTTAATGATACTCAAGTAGAGGGGTATTTGGCACTTCTTGCGGAAAGAGATGGATTAAGAGAGAATCTTACTAAAACATCAAATCCAGAACTTATATCTGCATATCAAAAAGAAATTGAATCACTTAATAAAGAATTAGAACAAGCTGCATTAGGTAAGGTAAAAGCAACTACTGTTGAATTTACTTCTGGTGGTAAAATTACATTGTTAGGAGACCCTAAATCAGTATTGTCAAGTACAAAAAAAGAGGTTGGAAACACCATAAACATTACATCAACAGATGATAGTGTAAACAAGGAAGTGCAAGATATAAACTCTAAAATTCCACAACAAGAGAACGAAGAACTATCAAATAAAATTATTGACTTACAAGTAGATTTAGCAGAAGTTGGAGTATTTCCATTAGACCAATATGGAATGTTAACTTTTACTGACCAAGAAGGTAATCAAATAGAAGAACAAGCATTACCACAAGAAGCATTGGAATTAAAAGAAGTGTATGATAGACTTAATGGAAATGCTGTACCAGCGCAAGAAGTTAAACCAAATGAAAAACAAATATCACCTGCATTAAGATATTTAGAAAATGGCGTATCTATTGAACCCGATAATACGAGTGAAGGTTTTTATAAAGTTTATAAAGATGAAAAATTAGTAGGGCTATTAGGTGCTACTGATTTTGTTCAATCAAAAAATAAAGGTCAATATTTTGATGAAAATCTGATGTCTGAAATATTGACACAATTAGGAATTGAACATGGCAAAGCAGAAAGAAATATACAAGGCGAAAATGATTTTTTAACTATAAGAACAAAAGGTGGAAGTTCGTCTTTAAAAGCAGTAGAATCGTTATTATCTAAAGAACAAACACAACCTACCGAAACAAAAACAAAAGAAGAACTTGAAATAGAGGAAAAGCAAAAAAAAGAAGTAGAAGAAACAGCATCTAAATTAAAAGCAAAAGGACTATTTAAAACAGATGAAAGTAAAGGAATAGGCAAACTTGTACCTAAAAAGTTTTATGATAAAAAGAAAAGTGCATTTCAAATAGTATCCGAAGCATATAACGAAGCAAAGAGAGATAAAAGCAACCCCGAATTAGTAAAAGCTGTCAATGACTTTTTGGATGAAGAATCAGGCAGATTACCAAAAGACCTGAAAGGAAGAAGGGTAGGCAATAAAAAATATGCTGCTGGAAAAGACCATATTAAAGGAAGAACAATAACCAAAAGAACACCCACAGGGCAAAAGATTAAAGGAACATACAAACTTGTTCCTGCTGCTCAATTAGTTCCAAGCCACAATCCAATATCATTTAGTAAAAATGAAGCATTCCCTCAAAACGAAAGCGGAAAAACAATAAATGACAGAGATTACGAAAAAAATGAAGCAGATAAAACAGCAGTAATTGGCTTTGCTCAAAACTTGGATGGTAGAGCAGTAGAAAATACCCCCTGGGTTTCGAAAGAAGGTATCGTTTATAACGGCAACAATAGAACAATGAGCCGTCAATTAGCAGCAAAAAACAATACCGATAAAGAGTACCTAAATCAATTAAAGGAACAAGCAGAAATGTATGGTTTTACCGAAGAACAAGTAGAATCTATGGAAAACCCTACATTGGTATTTGAAGTAGAAGAAAATCTTCCATTTACTACTAAAGTATGGAAGATGTTTAATGCAGAAGAAAAAAAGGAAGAAACACCCGGTGCATTTGCAATAGCTATTTCAAAAACTATATCCGATAAAGCAAGAAGAGAATTATCTAAATTATACGAAGAAGCGGAAGTTCCAAGCGATGTTACTTCTGACAAAAAAATGTTTAAAAGAGCATTGGATATATTGGTACAAGATGGAGTTATTCAAGCAATAGAAATACCTAAATACTCCGACAACGGAACAGCTACACCAGAAGGAGTTGCTTTACTTGAAAGGGTTGTATTAGGAGCAAGTTTAGATGAAAATGCCATAGAAACACTTATGTCTTTATCAATGGGCAATATTAAAAATGCCATATTGAAAAACATTGTTGGGTTAATGTTAAATTCTACAAAAGGGGGAAATTCATTAATTCCAGACATTACAGGTGCTATAGCTATATTGAAAAAGGCAAAAGTATTGAAATCGTCTGTTTTAGATTTTCTTGTAGCATTTGACATATTTGATGAAAACCAATGGACATTATCCGAAATGGCATTGGCGTTACTTCTTGACTTAAATTCTCCTAATAAATTAAAGGAATTTTTATCCGCTTACAATCAAGATGTAGGTCAACAATTAATGTTTGGAGATTCTACAAAAGAAGGAATTATAACCAATTTAATATACAACATAATACCAGAACATGAAAAAGGAAAAAAAGTTATTGAGCGCGTTGCCGAAAGAGGTACTGATGAAACTGGAAAAGGTACTGAAAGCCCAAACAGAAAAGATGAAGAAAAAGAGCAATTAATGACCGGCAAAGTGCCTAATAGAATATCAAAAAAGGCATTTGACAAATTAGTAGAAAAACTTCAAAAGGCATTTCCAAAGGCAAAAATTACATTCAACGCAAATGATGTAAAAGGAAAAGCCGCAACAGAAATTAAAACTAAGGGGGGGATAATTTATGGAGCAACACTTCCAGACGGAACTATTTATCTCAATAGAGAAGCTATGTCTGCCGAAGCACCTATTCACGAATTTACTCACCTATGGGAAAGATTAATGCCGGAAGATTGGAAAAATGGATTGGAGTTCTTTAAGAAATCAAGCGGATTTGCAAAAGCACTTAAAGAAATTAAAGACAACCCAGCATACAAAAGTTTAACCCAAAAGCAGAAAGAAAGTGAAGCAATGAACACCATATTGGGTAGAATGGGAGAAGGGTATTTCAGTTCAGATATGCTTACTAAATTCAAAAATTGGTTTACTCAATTACTTAAAAAAGTAGCGGATAAACTTAATTTAAGAAAATTAACTCCAGATGAAAAATTTGAATCATTTGCAAATAAAGTATTAGGAGATTTGTTTGGGGGCAAAGAGCTGACTAATAAAAAAGTAATTAATAAATTTAATGATTTATTTAAATTAATAGGAAAAGAATTTAAAATATTAAATGATATTAAATTATCAAAATACCCAAGTTTTTCTGCACAAGGTTTTTTATCATTAGAAGATAAAACAAAATTATATAAAAAGGCATTTGGCGAAACTGTTGCTAAAATTATTAGAGCAAAAATGCCAATAGCATTTGACTATCAAGAAAAACTTATTGATTATATTAAAAAAGTAATTCCTGTAAAATCAAGCATGCCTTTTATATTACAAAATCTTGCTAATGTAATAGAAGAACAATTTATAAAACAATTAGGCAGTATATCAGAAAATATTGAAAAAATTAATCAAGACCCAATAAAATTATTAAATTCGGTAGGGTATGAACTTGGAAAAATAGATAACGAAGAAGATGCAATGTCTTTTAGGGGCTATTATCCCGGAACGGATGATAATATAGGAGGTAGCGTTATATGCACTTACCGAGATGTAAAAGGAAGAATAAAAAATAATATTGTTTTATTTATTGTAAAAGATGATGCGAAAAAGACACTTAAGCCAAACGAATTAACACAAGAAAATTTAAGCGAATCATGGAAAACATATTTAGAAAAATTAGGAAGAAAAAAAGAAGATGGAACATATGATTTAAAAAATTTAAAAAATAATAGAGAAGACCCATATAGTACAAGTGTTTTAAGTATTCAAATAAATAAAAATAATGGATATTTAAAAATAATAAGCAGATATAACCACACAATTCAAGAGGGCAGCTCAAATCCAGATGCTACATTTAATAATGATTTAAACAAAATAGTAGTCGGATTAGAAGATTCATTATATAATTACTTTAATTTAAAAAATTCAAAAAATAAAAATATAGCATTACCTGATGGGGTAGTGCAAGATTCAAAAGGCAACTATTACAATTATTACGAAGAAGTTAACGGTATTTATTATGGACAAACATTTTATATAGAAAATGGTAATGCAACATTTATTGACACAAATTCAGAAAAAATAATAGATGGGTATTTAATAAAAAATAATGGAATAGCAAAAAAAATAGCAAGTGATAATGATGAATTTGTTTTTGGAGAAATTAAAAAAGTTTCCTTTTTATCAAATGATAAAATTTCAATGGAAACTACCAATGGGAATGTATTATTTAATGTAAGCAATGGAAAAATTACTAAAATAGAATCAATAGATATTAGTCTATCTGATTATGTAGCAAATAAATATTATAAATATGATAAGGAAAATAATTCTATAGAAAATGTCAGGAATTATTATCAACAAAAATATTTGCATATAATTTTTGGGAACTTAACAACAATAGGTGAAGACGCATATTTTGAAAATTCACAAGTAACAAATCTTGGGAACTTAACAACGATAGGTGAAAGCGCATTATTTGGAAATTCACAAGTAACAAATCTTGGGAACTTAACAACAATAGGTGGAAACGCAGTATTTGAAAATTCACAAGTAACAAATCTTGGGAACTTAACAACAATAGGTGGAAACGCAGTATTTGAAGATTCACAAGTAACAAATCTTGGGAACTTAACAACGATAGGTGAAAGCGCATTATTTGGAAATTCACAAGTAACAAATCTTGGG
>NZ_JADBUP010000034.1:0-3714 GCF_020245605.1 Microcystis sp. M061S2
AATGCTAGGATACCAAAAAGTCGCATTTTTATAACCAGCTTCCACATCATTAAATTTACTTTCATTTCTCATGAAAGCAAGTAAATTTTGACTCGATGGTTTTTGTAGTAGTTCATTTTTTAGCTTAACAATTTCTTCTTTGATTTTTGATATTTTTTTATTATTTTCCTCTAGTTTCTGTTTTGCCTCTTCCGCTTTTACCCGGTTTATCGAATTGTTGGCAGACTGTCCAGCAATTTTCTCTAATAGGGTAGAATCATATTGACTTCTAATAATTCTATTATTATTTTCTAGTATATTAATATTATCTTGTTTTGTTTGTATTTTACTTAATAAAGTTTTATTTTCTTTATTATTTAAATTATTTTTAATATCAGCATATTGCAAACAAATTGGAGAAACTTTACCTAAATGTCCTATTTCTTCATCTTGATAATTATTATTTTTATAATCAACTAAAAAAGTTGTAATTAAATCATAATCTCTATCTGGACTATTATTTTTCTTGTAACTTTGCCATTCGCTGTAACAAGGATATATTTGTTGGGGGCTTAAATGCCACCTACTAATATCATCTAATCCTGTAAAAACATTAACTAAGATGAAAATATCAACAATTATTATTACCAATAAACTTACTTTATTTAATGGTTTATCATTAATCCTTCTTGATCTCCTGAAAAACTGATTCCACAAATTATTAAGTTTAGTAAACATAATCTACTCCTAAGTACAGGACAAAAAGGATGATATTTGGAAACTTCCCGCGCTCTCCCCTATGAAGATTATTTTAGCAACAGCATCCGGTTCGCGGGTGATGGGGGAGAATATTTTTGGCTTACTCGATCGCAAAACTTAAAGTTAATTGTGTCATTATGGGGTTAGAGGCGAGACTTTTTTAGCTACCCACCTCTGTGAGTCTAGCAATCTTTCACTCTCTCTATTTCTATCTTTAGTTGGCTTATTTCTCATCTTTCTGAGGTAGGGTGGCCGATGTGTGATTTGGTTCATAGGCATTGGGGGTGGTTCGGGTTTATGAGCAAGGTTATCTACAAGAGGAGCTTATGGATAAATTTATTGGTTTGAGTATGCTGATTTTTGGGTTTGTAATGATGGCCTTTAATCCAGCAGTTGGGGTGCTAGTGGCTCTTTTTGGGTTGATCGTGACTTGGAATAGCGAGAGAACTGTTTCTGTTCGATCACAGGACAGGGATAGGGTTCCTTGTCCTCATTGTGCTGAGTTAATTCAACCGAAAGCGAAGGTGTGCCGTTTCTGTGGGGCCAGGTTTAGATGACCCCTTGTCCTAAGTTTGGGATCGGTGGCAACCCGATCAGAGGTTTCTTCAGTTTTTTGTTACAATTGTTACATTTTTTCACAGATTCTAATTCGATCGGGTGATTTTTTTTGATAGGATTGAACCTATAATTTTACAATAAATAGTTCTTGTTCTCCATTAACCGTGCCAAACTAAGAACTGCGGACAAATCAAGAGTTTTGGCGTTTCAATAGACCAAATAAACTAATAACTGGCAGTTAGTCGGAAATCTCAGTTATTTTTTGCTAAAATTCTCCTTCTACCCGCATTTTCTTGCTTGGAAACAAACTTTTTTCCGCTTTCGTCTCTATCTTTAACTCGCTCCCACTAGGAAACTCAAGGGTAAGATGCTATATTTTCAAAAGCAGGGTCGTCATCATCCTCTGACACTATTAACAATGCTTTTAAGTGCTTCTTTCGTTGTGGTCTCCCTTTCCTTGACTCCTGCGATCGCACGTCAATTCGCCCCAATTAACCCGATTAAACCAATTCCTTTGGGAAATGACCGATTAATTCCTGCTGGCACAGATATCCCTGTAAAATACGAGCAGGGGGAAAAAATTCTTTTAACCAAACAAGAAACTTTTTCTTTATCTCTAACCGTCACCGATAATATCAAAAATTCCCAAGGACAGACAATTATTCCTGATGGTAGTCAGATTATCGGAGAAATTAAACCGGATGGTCAAGGTTCGCGTTTTCTATCCCAAAAAATCTTTTTAAAAACCCGTCAACCCCAAGAAAAATCTATTGATGCTATTTCGGCAGTTTTCACTCGTCTAGAAAGGATAATTAAAGGAGTTAGTCCTGATAAAATTATTCAGGGTGCAGTATTAGGAAAATCCGCCGCTTCTGTCCTCGCTTCTTTTACTTCTGACCAACCGGTTAGCGAGGGATTATTACGAGGAGGAGGATTAGAAGTATTAGCCGGCTGGTTATTACGAGGAGAATCGGTGGAATTATTGTCAATTAACCCCAAGGAAGATTTAAAATTAACCCTTCGTTCTGATTTTACCGGTCAGTAACCTAAAAAAAATCTGGTGTGTTAGTTATTTATCTAACACACCAGCTATCTGGACTAAGCGGCGTTTTGCCGATACCATTCAATGGTTTTTTGCAAACCTTCTTTAAATTCCATTTGGGCAACAAAACCGAATTTTTCCTTAGCGCGGGTTGTATCTAAACAGCGTCGCGGTTGACCATTGGGTTTATCTATTTCCCAAACAATTTCGCCATCAAAACCCATTAAATCACAGATTAATTCGACTAAATCTTTGATAGAAATCTCATAATTTGTACCAAGATTAACCGGGTCTGATTCATTATAGAATTGGCTGGCCATGACAATGCCTTGCGCTGCATCGGTGGAGTAGAGAAACTCCCGGGTTGGACTACCATCTCCCCAGACAGGAAGTTGTTTATCCCCCCGTTGTTGTGCCTCATAAACCTTGCGAATTAAAGCAGGAATTACATGGGAACTACCCGGATCAAAATTATCCTCTGGCCCGTATAAATTCACCGGTAAAAGATAAATTCCGTTGAAACCATACTGCAAACGATAAGACTCTAATTGTACCAATAAAGCCTTTTTAGCGATACCGTATGGCGCATTGGTTTCTTCGGGATATCCTGACCATAAATCGTCTTCATGGAAAGGTACTGGAGTAAATTTTGGATAGGCACAAATTGTCCCCACACAGACAAATTTTTGCACTCCTGCTAGATAGGCAGCGTGAATTAATTGGGTTCCCATCATCAAATTATCATAGAATAATTCGGCGGGTTTTTCCCGATTGAGACCGATGCCTCCCACATGGGCTGCCAAATGGATAATTAAATCTTCTTGGTCGGCTAAACGTTGACAGTTTTCCCAAACTCTTAAATCACAATCCTTTGACCGAGGAATTGTAATTTTTTCGGGATTTGCCCCCGCTGCAATTAATTGATTAACTACTTGCCGACCTAAAAATCCGGCCCCCCCGGTGACAACGATTCTTTGTTCGCTTAAATTCAGCATATTTTCACCTCTTTAATCCACAGTTGTCATTGAACGATTGCGAAGATAAGCCAAATCTTTTAATAACTGTCCGCTATCACCACCGTTATTAAGATTAATCCCCAAAGCCGCTAAATCCGCATCTACCATTAATTTTACCAGTCCCTCGAACGTTACCGACGGCTGCCAACCTAATTTCTCTCTGGCTTTTGTGGAATCTCCTATTAATAAATCCACTTCCGCCGGACGCAAATAACGTTGATCAAACTCCACATAATCCTGCCAATTTAAATTAACGTATTGGAAAGAAATATCGAGAAACTCCCGGATAGAATAGGTTTCATTTGTCGCCACTACATAATCATCCGGTTCTTGCTGTTGTAACATTAACCACATCGCCCG
>NZ_JADBUP010000035.1:0-20038 GCF_020245605.1 Microcystis sp. M061S2
CATAAACCCAGTCATCATTAAGAGGAAAATTACCCAAAGGATTGACGACAATTACCATCACAGTCCAGAGCGCAATAATTATTAAAATATTGACAATATCAGCTTTTTGGGGATGACTAAAATAAATCCAACTCATTACATCTGTTTTGTTCATGGCTCTAATCTTACGAAAGGAAAATAGCGGAATTCGAGTAATTTAGTCACGACTGCTCGTGTTGCTCCGAGAATAGCGACTCGCACTGGCCGAGACAGGGGGCTGACTTGCGGGGAAATTTAGGCACAAAACACCAAGATAACATGGCGAAGTAAGCTTCATTTATCTCTGACGCGGAGGGGGTTGTCTGTTTCATTGCCAATCTCTCAACGTCAAGTGCCGACTCTGTAGCGATTATGATCGATTTGATCTGTATTGAGCCTTTAAGTCCCAATAATTGCTCTGTAGTGGATATTTCTACAAATTTGAGCTGCAACCCAGCCAATGAAGGTTAAAGATTGCTTGATAGATGGGATTATGGATCCGCAGCCGGCCTTGGTCTTTGATCACTAACCCCGATAAAAGTAACTCTTTTTCTGGGGGGCTATCCTCGGCAATCACCTCTTTTTCCCTTAAAATCCGTTCATAGAGTCTCAGGAGCAACTGGGAGCGATGACTGTTGAGAAGTCGATCTCGAATAGTCCGCAGATGTTCCGGTTCATCCTGAGCCTCCCAATTGTCAATGATCTTCTTCTGTACTAAGTCCTCAATCCAGGAGGCCTCACCATTGGGGGGAATCGGTGAGGTGGCGGTACGAATTAACTGACAGAGTTTTTGGGTCAGAAAAGGTTGACCGTTTGTCCAAGCAAAGACTTCTTTTAAGACAGTTTGCGGGTTACTAACTTTCTCGGCCAATCCGCGCAGTAAAGGCTGGGCTTCGTGTTCCTTAAAACCCTCCAATTGAATCGAATGACCGATATTAAAAGGGGTGATTTGGTGGTCAGTAATTAAATCGGAGGGGGTGACAACACCGAAGAAAGCGAAGGTCAAACGCCGATAGAGCGGGTTAAAACCGCGCTGGTTATAGCAGGAACGAATCAGGGCAAAAAAGTCATTAACCGCAAAATTTAAGCCCAAAACACTATCAATTTCATCGATAAAAATCGCGATCGGTTTCGGGGGAGAACCTTCCACGATCCCCACTTCCAGCAATAACACCTCTTCGATAAATTCGCCCAAGCGCTGCACTGCCGAGACATCTTCCCGTTCTTGCCACCAAGCTTTGAGATTGACCCTTTTGAGCAGGCCAAAACGTCGCCCTAACTCGAAGGCTATCCCCTTGTACCATTGGTCGGGAGTGACATTTTCGCTGCCGATGCGGGTTAAATCAATGGGAGCGCAACAGACCCCCTCGTGTTGGAGGTGGTCGATCATGCGTACCATTAAACTAGACTTACCCATTTGACGGGGATTGAGAACATAGCAAAAATCGCCGCGTTTGAGGGCTTTATAGAGATAACGGTCGGCGGCGCGGACCACGTAGGTGGGGGCATCCATGGGTAAACTGCCCCCCACTTGGTAGTCAAAGGTGCTAGATTCTTCGGTACTTCTGAGCAGTTCATTTTCAAACAGTAATTTTGCTTGGGTGTCCTTGAGAATTTCTAGGGTTTGGCTGAGTTCTAGGGTGCGCTCCTGCACTTTCTGTTCGAGGGTGCGGCTATACTCGGCCAATTCTTCGGTAAAGCGAATCCGTTCCGCTTCTGCCTGTTTTCGTTCGGTAATATCGGTAAAAGCGGCGATAGCATAGATAATTTCTCCTTTTTCGTCAAAAACGGGTGTGGCATACACTTCTAGGGGGATAATCTTCTCTCCTTGGTGAATTTCTAGATCATCCATCGTGTTTTTTTCCCCCCTTAAAGCTCGGACAATCGGCTGGTCTTCGGTGGGATACAATCGATCGGTTCCACCTTGATATAACTGATAGGTTTCCCCCAACTGATTAGCCGTGGTGATATTAACTATCCCTTTTCCCAAAATCTCTTGGGCGGTTTGATTGGCATAATAGGGTTGACTGCCAGCATCGAGGACGAATACCCCCACTGGCATGGCTTCTAAAAATTGCGCTAGTTGTCTCTGTTTGGCTTTGATTTCAGCGTAGAGTTTGGCGTTAGTAATTGCGATCGCCGCTTGGCTGGAGAGCAGTTGCAGCACTTCCAATCTTTCTTGGGTAAAGGCCCCGACGGTGAGATTATTTTCTAGATAGACAATTCCCCGCAGTTGTCCTTGGTCGAGGAGGGGGGAACAGAGCAGCGATTTGGTTTGATGGGTTTTAATATAGGGATCGTTGCTAAAATTGCCCTGATGGGCGGCATCGTTATTAAGAACGGTTTGACCGCTCCGGGCTACATAGTTAATAATTGAGACGGGAAGATGTTCTTCGATGGCATTAGATTTAAAGACTGTCACCCTGTCTTCCTGCACTGAACCGGAGGCTTCAATCAGTAGTTGTCCGCCGCTTTCTAGGATAAGATAGCCCAGCTGCGCCCCAGCATTTTCGATGAGAATTTTCATCAGGGTGGCGAGTAATTGATCTAAAACTATCTCGCTAGAAATGGCTTGGGATGCCTTCATAATCGTGGCTAAATCTAATAGTTCTCCGGCATGACTAACTGAATTTTTTCTGGTGGTAGTTCTCGTGGTTTCGGTCGGGGAATTAGAACCATAATTATTGACCATTAACTGAGAATAGCGGCTTTCTATATCTTTGACTTTAGCTGTTGCTCCCCAAAGAGAATAGAGATAAGCAGCTTCATTGATGTAGGTTTTGGCAATTTTTACTTTACCCCAATCGAGATAGAATTTCGCCGCTAGTTCGTTAGCCAGTGCCTCTTCATTAATGTATTCATTTTCCTTGGCTTTAGCGATGGCTAGATCGTAGTTTTCTATGGCTTCTAGATAGGAGCGCTGCACCCGCTCCTTTTCCGCTTGCACTAAATAAAATTTATGGAGATAGTTAGGGGGTGCTTGATTAGCCCATTCCCGCAGCTTTTTCTGATTATTTGTCACCCGTTCTAATACCTGCTGTTTTTGGTCATTTTCCAGATGATTATAAATAGCTAAATGGGCGAGGGAATCATAGAAATTATGCAGAGAAATCAAAAAAGTGGCGGTAGCTCCTCCTAGATAATTTTGGGCTTGGTTAGCATTTTCGATGGCTTGTTCGTACTGTGCAAATAGATAACAAAGGTATAATTTATTAACAAATAAAGCACAGAGACCGTAGAGATCATTAGCCTCTAGATGGTACGGTAACATAACAGTTTCTTGATAGTATTGTCCTTCTAAAAGACCGGGATTTTCCGAGCGTCCCAGCAGATTTAAAACTGTTTGTCCGTAGATTTTTAGATAGTTGCGGGGGTTTTCTTGTTTGAGCTTAACAAAAGCCAGATCATAGTTAGCTATTTCTCTGGCTAATTCTGTTAATTCCTGTCCGATAAAGGCGGAATGAAAACAGTAAAGATAGGCGCAGGTTGTTCCGTAGTAGAGATCGCCCATTTCTAAACCAGTTTGATAGGAAGATTTTAACAAGGACAGGGAATTTTTAATCGGTTCTTTCCAGATACTAATAGTGGTGGAAAAGACGGCAATTATTTTCGGCATCAGGGCTTTGGCATGAAATTTATCAGCAATGTTTAAAGCCAATTTTCCAAATTGATAACCCGTTTTCCAATCGTCTAAAAGACCACAAAGAATTAGTCCATAATTAACATAAGTAAAAGCCGCTAGATAACTGTTGCCGTACTGAATTGATAAGTTAACCTGTTTTGATACTAGGATGGGTAAGAGATGAGGGACGGCAATAAAAACAGGAGAAAATATGGCAGCCGATATCTTCATTATTGCTAATTTTTCTTCTTCATTTATCGGCGGTAAAGTAATTAAATCTTCGATATTTTTACCCGCTAATTTTTGCCGAGTTTTAGTGAGTTCTTCTTGGATATCTGATGATTGTAAGGATTCAGGAATCTCGAAATCTAAGCTTTTGAGGACAGATAAGCCAATTTGTACCGCTTTTAGTTCTTGATTTTGGGCGTGATAAGCTTCGATGATTACTTCATAAACTTTTATTTTATCTAGGGTGGTTTTTGCCCGTTTTAATACGAGATTAGCCCAGCACTGCATCTGCTCAAAATCCCCACTTAAATAGGCGATTTCTGTGGCTTCGGAATAAATATTTAAAGTCAGTTGATAGTTATTTTTCCAGCTTGATTTTTTGAGAAGTTTTTGAGCAATTTTAATATATTTTAAGGCTCCAGTTTGGGCATTAGCGGCTTTGGCTTTTTGGGCTGCTAGTAAATTCAATTTAGCCACTGACTCTCGTTCTTTTTCCTCGCTAATTAGTCGATAACCAAGATTGAAATGATCGACTATTTTAAAAATCTTTTCCGATAATTCGTTGACAGAAGTATGCTGCCAAAGTAGGCGACCAATTTTTAGATGAATTAAAGATTTTTTGCTGTCTTCGATGAGAGCGTCAGCTCCTTGTTGAATACGATCATGAGCAAATTTATATTCTTGAATCAGTAATTGTTCATCTAATTCTGAGAGGGGAATAATTAAACCAGCTTCACTACTATAATTTAAAATTGGTAAAAGTTCTGGAGGTGATTTTTCAGAGATTACTGCTAGAATATTTAAATTAAATTCTGAGCCAAGACAAGCTGCTAAACTTAAAATTTCCTGGGTTTCGGGGGGCAATTTCTGCATTTTGCCCATCATAAATTGAATCAGATTGTCGGTACTGCCAATCCTTTGAATTTGGCCGAGATGCCATTGCCAATAGCCCCTATTATTATCGGTTTTAGTGGTTGTTTGCTGCCCTGGTTGGAAAAATAGCAAATTTTCCCAGTAGATAGTTTTGAGAAATTCATTGACAAAAAAAGGATTCCCGTGGGTTTTTTGCCAGACTAAAGCGGACAAAGATTGCACATTTTCTGGTGAATGATTTAATGTCTCTGCAATTAACTGATTGACCTGTTCAAGCTCCAGAGGTCTTAAAATAACTTGATTGATAATTATGCCCCCCTGCTCTAATTTATCGAGAGTAGCGGTTAGGGGATGGGTGGAATTAATTTCATTACTGCGATAGGAGCCAATTAAAAATAAATAGTCCATATCGCCATCGAGCATAATCAATTCTATTAACTGGAGACTAGCCAAGTCTGCCCATTGCAAATCATCGAGAAAGATGACTAAGGGATGTTCTGGGGAACAAAAGACGCGAATAAAATTTTTAAAGACTAAATTAAAGCGATTTTGAGTAGCGATCGCTCCTAATTGTAACACCTCTGGTTGCAGACCGATAATTAATTCTAGTTCTGGAATCACATCAATAATAACCCGTGCATTCGCCCCCAAAGACTTTAAGAGTTTTTGTCGCCATAGTTGCAGTTGTGGCTGACTTTCCCCCAAAAGTTGCTTGACGAGATGAGTCAAAGCGCTAATCACGGCAGCATAGGGAATATCGCGCTGAAATTGGTCAAATTTACCAGAGATAAAAAAGCCGCGTTTTTCAGTAATTGGCTGATAAATTTCCTTAACTAGGGTGGTTTTACCCATGCCAGAATAACCGGTAACTAGCATCAGTTCGGTGCGAGAGGAGTTTTTATCCGCCGTGGCTACCCGTTGAAAAGCAGTGAGGAGAGTGGCGATTTCTGCCTCCCTACCGTAGAGTTTTTGGGGAATTTGGAACTGATTGGCTAGATCTTGCCTAGCGATGACAAAATCATCAATTTTACCCGTTGTTTCCAGTTGTCTTAAACATTCTTCTAAATCTGCCCGAATACCATAGGCACTTTGGTATCGTTCCTCGGGGGTTTTAGCCATCAGTTTCCTGATGATTGCCTCCACCACCGGGGGAATTTCCTCCCTGACGAGACTATTAATCTCCAAAGGTTGTTTTGCCAGATGACAGTGAACTAATTCCAAAGCATCGTTAGCCCGAAAAGGTAATTGTCCGGTGAGAAGTTCGTAGAAGCTAACGCCCAAAGAATAAAAATCCGTGCGGTAATCGAGACTGCGATTCATCCGTCCGGTTTGTTCGGGAGAAATATAGGCTAAAGTCCCCTCTAGAACGTTGGGATTTTTTAGCCCCGGATTTTCCCGCCGCAGGACGCTGGCAATGCCAAAATCGATGATTTTAATTTGTCCGGTTTCGGGGTTAAGAACTATATTGGCAGGATTAATATCTTTGTGAATAACCTTGGCGTTGTGAATTTTCTCTAAATTAGCCACTATTCGGAGTGCAAGGCTCAAAAAGTCCCTTAAGAGCAGAGATTTGCCCCCTAGCCATTTTTTTAAGGATATACCCCCGAAATCTTCCAAAATAATCACGGGGGTTCTGCGGTAGGTTTCTAAGCCATAGGCTTTAATCGCCCCCTCGAAGTTGAGGCCGCAGATGGTTTTATACTCCTGTTTGTAGTGGGTTAGTTCTTGGGCGGTAGGATATTCTTGCTTGAGGATTTTGAGCATAACGGGTTGATTATCGGCGGTGCGAATAGCCCGATAGACTTCTGAGTTAACGCTTTCGTAAACCTGGGCGAGAATGTCGTATCCTTTGAGAACAATCATTTTTTTACTTGGCGATTGTAAACGGCTGCGGGTCTCCCCAAGAAAAATTCTACGGGAACTAAAACAAGACTCCGCAAGGCTGACAGGACTCGATTTACCTGTGAGACGGAAGGACGGGGAGAAGGCAGCACCTGCTCGAAATACTCAGAATGCAAGGTAAAACCAAAGTGAACATCTTCCGGCAAACTCAGTTTAGCAATCGGTCCGTCCTTGAGATTGTCAGGGTTAAATAACCAAGCTTCTAATACTTTGGTCGGGGTTAAAACCGTCGTAAACAGATAGCCCTGTTCTTGGGGAATAAACTGAATGCTATCTAAAATATAGCCATCGGGACAAACATAAAAATCCAGTAGTCCCCGACCTAAATGTGATACATGAGTATCACTGGCTTTTTGTTCTTGGTTAATCTGTTGACTTAACTGATTCCAATCTTTATCGAAGGGAACCTTGGCTAATACCGAGGGCAAGTCATGACAGGGAAGTTCGGCATCGCTGAGGATGCGATTACTCTGGTCGCGAAAATCCATATACTGACGACGACAGATTAATTCGCGCACATAACCGAGATAAATTTGATAAATGGCGCTGTATCCCTGTTCCGATTCCCGCGGGTCGGCGGTGTAGAGACTGGTAGAGAACCACCCCGGATGGATGAAAGCTTGTTCGCTCATCACCCTGGCATCTTCGATAACCACTTTGCGCAGCACTCCGGGGTCAAAGGAAAACATCCAAGGAATGCCGTGGTATTCGGGGGGATAACTCTGACCGGTAAAATGTTGGATATCGTCTTTTTCGATCGCTTCGGTTAAACTAATAGTGGCGTGTTGGATGGCCACCAGCTGAATTTGACCGTTGATACTATGGTAATTACAAAGGAAGTGATAACTGTCGCCATTGAAGGTAATTAATCGCGAGGGAACGGTGGTTTCTTCTTCCTTGAGATCTTGACGGTTAACCAGATAAATTTGAGTTTTCGGATAGGTTTCTTCGGGCTTGATTCTGATACCTAATAGTTTGGCTACTCCCATCTGAAAAGGCATATCGGGAATCATGATATAATCTTCGGTGACGATGACCGAATGGGGGCTACCATCGAGGGTAGTTCCCTGTAGTTTCCAAGGTTTAAGTTTTTTTTGTTGATCCCAAAGAACAATATACACCGAGGAATCTAAATCTTTTAACATACCTCCCGATGCAAGTTTTAGCTTTAATTCACAGGTGATAAATTCTTTGGTCTTTTTGTCGTAGAAGGGGTGAGCGGTATTTTCTAGGACTGGGAAAACAGATAAAGGCACGGAAACAAGATGTTGGTCAAAATAACCAATCGGAGTGATAGTATCAAGGGAAACGGGGTCTACTTCCCAGTAACGTCCCGCATCGGCAGTGAGAATTAATCTGGTTTCTTCTAGTTGTTTATCTTCGGCAACTTTTTCTAGTTTAACCATAGCAGTATTCGCTATTTCCGAAGAACCTAAAATGCTGACCACGGCGGGAAAAGTGGCTTGACTAATATTAAATATCGGTAAAACTTTTCGCCAAAAACTATCCCAAGTTTTTAGTTTTTTACTGTAAACGTTAACTTGATTATTTTTACCTTGCAAGTCCCATTTAATAATTACACCTTCGCCAGAGAACAAATGACGGTCATTTTTTCTATGAAAAGGACAGACGATAAAAACGTATCCCGACAGATTTTCCGGCCAATGTCCCTCAGTAATTGTGGCGACTGCCTTATATAAATTGTTCTCATCCGGCCGACCGAGTTGCGAGCGACTAAAATTACTAACGTTGACAGTATTTTGGACAGTATCTCTGATTGACATATTCATAAGTAGAGTTTGCGGCAAAAAGTTTGTTGGTGGGGTTAGTAGCCGGTCGTCGGTCGTCAGGAGATAGGAGTCGGGAGCCAGTATTTAGGAGCCGGTAGTCAGGAGATAGGATTCAGAAGTCAGGATTCAGGAGCCAGGAGACAGGTTTTAGGTGTTGGGGTTTTGGGGTTTTAGTTCAATTTCCCCACTTCCCCACCTCCCCAATTCATAATTCATAATTCATAATTCATAATTCCCACTCCCCCCACACCCTACACCCTACACCCCACACCCTACACCCCACACCCTCACTGATAACTGATTACTGTTTACTGATAACTGATAGAGGATTTCACCTCTAAAAAATAGCGTCGATACAATTCATAGCCTGGTACTACTTTATCTCCTGATTGTTTGAGTAGTCCCATACTGCTGAGTTTGTAAGCGAGAATTGGGTCTAATTGTACGGGTTCCACCGCGCTCATCACCCGGTCGAGGGCTTTTGCTAGTTCCGGCTGTTGTTCTAATACTGCCCAATGGCGCCGCAGGTGATGGGCATAAATCCCCGTGACGGAGGTGGCACTGGTTAATATTTGCGTCATGGTTATTTCCTCCCGACTGAGATAGTAGAGGGCAGTTTGTACCAAAGCTGGATGTCCTCCCACTAGCTCCATCAATTGTTTGACTTTTTCCTGATTTTCCCAGGTGAGTTGATAACGTTGGGCTAATTGTAATACCTCCTCAAGACTAAAATGACTTAACTGTGCGGGGAATCCCACGTTAAAGGGGGATTGATTGAGCTGCAGGGGAACATAAATTTCTGTGGAATGGACGACGATAAGACGGAGTTTTTGCCAGATAGGCAGGGTTTTGGCTTCCTCGTACCAAGAACGCAGCAGCGGTAAAAAATCCTTGGCCACTTGGGGATGTTCAAAAATCTGATTAAGTTCATCGAGAGCGAGGACAATGGGGGCGGTAATCGATTCAAGCAGATAGTCTTGAATGTAAACCGTACAGCTAATCTTGCTGCCTAAATCCTCATCCCAATACTCATCTAATTGCGGTTTTAACTGTAGTTGACGGGCGGCATTGGCACACAACCAGCGCAAAAATTGGTTTAAATCACTCAAAATGGCCTGGTCCACCTGTTCTAAGTTCAAACTCACCGTGCGGTAGCCTTGCTGTTTGGCAAAATCGAGCATTCTCAAAAGCAGGGAAGTTTTGCCCATTTCTTTCGGGGCTTTTATCCGCACTAAAGCCCCCGGTTTCTTGATTTCCTGCCTTATCTGTTCTTCGAGGGGAAGACGTTCTAAATAAAATGGGGAAGCAAGGGGAACTGCTCCATTAGGATAGGGGGGCAATGTGTCCAATTTTTCGCTCTTGGCTGCCGAATTAACCGGAATTTTGTCTTGAGGGGGTGCTGTTAGCTGAAAATTCAGGGCGGCGATTTCTTGCCAGTCGAGGCATAATCGACGACAAATTTGTTCAAAAGTGGCTTGTTCTACCGGTTTACCGGTCAGGAAGTTGCTGACAGTAGCCAGACTAAATTCAGCTTCTTTCGCTAAGGAGCGTTGACTGCTAAAGCCCTGCTTTCTCACGGCTAATTTAACTTGATTGAGGCAATGTTGTTGTACTCTTAGATGGCCCGACATGGAATCTCTCATAAGAACTGGGGTGTGGGGAGTAGGGTGTGGGGAGTTTTCTCAGTGAACTGATAACTGATAACTGATAACTGACTTCTAACCCAATGGTAGATGTTGGATTTTTGCAGGAGTTGTATTTTTTGAAAAAGATAAGCAAAAATTATCTATTGACTCCAAAATCTTGAGAATATTTAAATTAACATTCCGCAATATTTATAAATTCTTAAGAATTAATTGAGAAAGATTTTTATTTAGCAACGATGTTGTAATGGTTACAGCGATTTGATAGAATTTCATAGTGGGTTTTTCTGTGCTTTTTTGAGCAGCAATGGTTGAAACCCTTGCCAAACCTACAAGGTAATCCTAATTAAGACGGGTAAATCAGTCAATTTCACCCACAACGATGATCTTTTTTTTGTGTAGTTTTATTGCAAAAAAAAGTTTTTTTGACAAAAAGCACAAAGTATGATAAGTACCCAACCTATTTCTGGCTGCCAGTAGTCATTGCCGAGTGGGAGTTGGGGAGTATTTTCAGTTATCAGTAAACAGTAATCAGTGGACGTCTTGCAGAAATCGTTGTTAGGGTTAGGCTTCGGCCGCGAGCTCAGCCGAACGGAGTCAGTAGCCAGTAGTCAGTAGTCAGGAGAATTAAAAATGAGCATTAATCAATTAAATGGTCTATTTACAGATTTTATGCCATTTAATCCTTATTTTTACCGTTTTTGAACCATAAAAAATTAATTATGCAAGAGGTTTAGTGAAAAGAAAACTCAAGTCTGATAACTGATTTTAACCCGATAATTTAGTCAACAACGCCAAGAATTTTTTACTATTAGGAGTCAAGAGAGTTCGACGATAGGCATCGGCAGCTTTTTTAATCGCTTCCGCTTGGGTGGGATAGGGATGAATAACAATAGAGAGTTTACGCAGTCCGATTTGAGCAACTATAGCGGTGGTAATTTCAGAAATCATCTCACCGGCGTGAGCGGCGACAATAGTAGCTCCTAAAATTTGGTCGGAACCTTGTTTGTGAATAATTTTTAAAAAACCGTCCGTTTCGCCATCAGCGATAGCTCGATCGACTATACTCAAAGGAATTTTAATAGTATTAGTGACCAATCCCCGGGTCTGTGCCTGGGTTTCATCCATACCCACACGGGCGATTTCTGGGTCGGTATAAGTGACCCAAGGCATAACTAAATTACTGAGCTTATCGCGTCCGAAACCGAAGGGAGAAAAGAGGGTATTTTTAATCACAATACGGGCGGCCGCATCGGCGGCATGGGTAAATTTCCAATCCATACAGATATCACCGGCCGCATAAATTTTCGGGTTAGTAGTTTGCAGATAATCATTAACTTTGACTCCCCGACGAGTATCGTATTCCACGGCCACTGCTTCTAAATTTAATCCTGACAGATTAGGCTCCCGGCCGGCAGCGACTAAAATCTCATCGACGGTGATAGTTGCTCCTTGACCGTTGCTAGTATATTCAATGGTTTTACCCCGCTCATTTTTTGTCACCCGTTCAATTTGACAGGAGAGAATTAACTGCATTCCTTCCCGCAGCAAAGTATTCTCAAGAATTTCGGTCGCTTCTCGGTCTTCTTTATTCAACAGATGGGAATGATTATGAAATAAAATCACCTGTGCGCCTAACCGTTGAAAAGCTTGGGCTAATTCACAACCAATCGGCCCGCCACCGATAACAGCTAATCGGGGAGGTAATTCTGTTAGGGAAAAAATTGTTTCATTGGTATAAAATCCCGCCGCTTTTAGTCCGGGTATATCGGGATGAAAAGCCCTAGCACCAGTGGCAATGACAGCTTTTTTATAAGCGAGGGTTTTTCCGGTCACTTCCACAGCATTTTGTCCTAAAAAACGAGCGCTACCCAAGAAGACATCGATACCTAGTTTTTGGAAACGTTGCACCGAATCATGATGGCTAATATCGGCGCGAATTTGCCGCATTCTGGTCATTACTCTGGCAAAATCTACTCTAGTATCTCCAATATCAATTCCTAATTTTTTGGCTTTCTCAATTTCCCCGATAATTCTAGAGGAACGAATCAGACATTTAGAAGGAATACAACCAAAATTGAGGCAATCTCCCCCCATTAAGTGTTTTTCCACTAAAGCCACTTTTAAACCTATATCTAAACCCGCAGCCCCTGCCGCTACGACTAAACCCGCAGTACCCGCACCGATGACAACTAAATCATAACAATATTGGGGTTGGGGATTGAGCCAATCGGCAGGATGAACATAATTAACTAATTTTTGATTATGTTCGTCCATGGGGAGAATATTAACTTCACTGGAGCTATTTTGAAACATAGTGAACTACCTCGACTCCCTAGGCGCAGTTGTCAAGACTTCGGAATTTACAGGGGAATGCCTCAAGACAGATTTACATCCACCTTTTTGACTTACTTCTCCTCTTTGAGCAGTGGTCCGAGTTCCTGAGACCAATAATTTTCTGATGCCTTCTGCTCTCATTTTTTTATCTGCATTTTCGTCTCTATCGTGATGTGTACCACAGCTTGGACAAGTCCATTTTCTAACGTCTAATGGCATATCAGACATTTGATAGAGACAAAGAGAACAGGTTTTAGAGCTAGGGAAAAATCTATCAATCTCCATCAATAAACCGCCTTTATTCTGTAGTTTATAGTCAATAAATTTCCCTCTTGACCAAGTTGGTAGAGCAAGTCTCTTGGTTCTATGTTAGTTGTTGTTGTATTAATCGGACAAAACCTGATGAGCCTTTCTCTGTAAACTCTTAAGGAGTCGTGCGTTTTATTTTTCAATTGGGGATTTAAGAGCCAATTTTAAAGGCTTCTAGAAATAAACTATAGGTGATACCAATTTTTAGTAAATTGAGAGATTCTCGCAGAATCGGTGCTGGTTTAGCCTGGGAACTTTTTCGGTAAACAATCCGGCTAGTCGCCTCCGTAAACAGCAGTAATAAACCGGCAGCGGTGACATCCCATTGAGCAGTTTGACCGGCAGTGGTGACAATTGCTTGACCAGAAAAAACTCCAAATAAAACACAAATTAGCTGGAGGGAAATCCGCCGCCAAGGATTACCAAAAAAGCTATTAAACCGGCTGCTGGTGACATTAGCCAGCGTACTTAAACGGGTGCGTTGCATGGTCATATTTATTTAGAAGTAATACGATTAAGAAGCCACAAAGAGGTAACAATACCGGTAAAGTGAGCGAGAATTGTATTAGTATTTGCCTGCACAATTAACAGGTCAACAGAATTAACAAATTGACTGGGGTTAGAGGCAACATTAAAAGTACCTTGGGGAACATTGAGGGATTTAATTAAGACGATTCCCGCCAAGGCTTGCGCTCCCAAAATGGTTAAAAACATCCCGATAATATTAGCGATTAAACCCTGACGGATTAATTGAATAGTATCGGATTTTTTCGGGCGACTATCTTGATCACCCCTCAACATTTGACGGGCAATTTTCATGTAACGAGAGGAAAAGAAAATGGCGACCACCAAAAAACCAGCCCCACCAATGGCACATAAAACACCGATTTCAATACCGGAAGTGCGTTGTCTCGTCCCTAATAAACTAGCGGTAGCAATGAGCAATAAAACCCCTGAAATTACGCCTAGGACAATCTGCGTCCAAAAACCGATTCTTCCCTGACGTAAAAGGATATTAGCAGCCCGTTGGACGGCTGGAGGCAAGGAATAAAGATCAGAATCTCTAGGGGTGGATATATTGGTAATTTCTGATTGTTTGTCTCTCATCGGGGTTAAGCTAGGGATTGGGTAAATCTGGTCTTGATCTATTTTCGTCTTTTTTTTTGCCCATGGCTAGAGATTTAATAAACCTCTGGCATAATTAATTTTTCAGGGTTCAAAGACGGCAAAAATAATGATTAAATGGACTAAAATCTGTAAATAGACCATTTAATTGATTATTATTCATTCTTAATTCTCCTGACTACTGACTACTGGCTACTGACTCCTCACCCTAACAACAATTTTTGATTTTTACAAGCGGTCTAATTTTGGCACTGACTGGCTATCTGTTTAGCTTCTACCTGTAAACGCTGGGCCATGCGAAACATTTCTTGACCGGTGTGGAGAGAGCGATCATCGTAGTTAAGGGTAAAGGTTTCCAATTCTTCTAGTCCGTCAGTGAGATGATTGAGACAGTAATAAAGAGAAGCGGCCACTTTGGCCATTTTGGCAGGATTAGGCCGTTGGCAAAAGAGGGTTTTGGCTCGATCGAGATTTTGGCGACAGGTTTCTAGATAGTCTTGAAAAACAGCCATTAACTGATCATCGAAGGGATCGGCGGATAGGTGATTGATCTGACCTTTGAGAGGCCGGATAATTTGACCGATCAGGCGATTAATCGGGCTATAGGTCTGTTTATACCACTGTTTGACCAGGGCTTCGTCTTCCTGGACCGTTTCTTTGTAACGATGATAATTTGCTTGGGCGGTGGCGGTGCGTTGGGCGCGTTTTTCGGGAGAATTGGCGATTAGTTGGTTATCGTAGTCCTTTCTTAGTCTCGGATCGCTTAGGATCTCGTAGGCGGCGTTAATAGCGACGATTTTATCGTGACTGGCACTATCGTTTTGACTATCGGGATGGAATTGTCTGGCTAAACGCCGATAGGCCCGTTTAATCTCCTCAGGGGTCGATTTATGGCTGATTTCTAAGGTTTGGTAGTGGTTGCCGGTCATGAGCGCAAGCGATCGATCTGTCTTTTGTTATTATCGACCATGGTTAACGCGGCGGAGAAGGAGAATTGTCGAGAGTGGGAAAGTGGGGAGGTGGGGTGTGGGGTGTGGGGTGTGGGAAGAATACATAAAAATAATCTCCTGTCTCCTGAATACTGACTTCTGACTCCCGACTCCTGACTTCTAACCCCATGTTGGACAAAGATAAGCAAAAATTATCTATTGACTCCAAAAACTTGAGAATATTTAAATTAACATTTCGCAACATTTATAAATTCTTAAGAATTAATTGAGAAAGATTTTTATTTAACAACGATTTTACAATGGTTACAGCGATTTGATAGAATTTCATAGTGGCTTATTCTGTGCTTTTTTGGACAGCAATGGTTGAAACCCTTGCCACACCTACAAGGTGATCCTAGTTAAGACAGCTAAATTAGTCAATTTCACCCACAACGATGATCTTTTTTTTGTGTAGTTTTATTGCAAAAAAAAAGTTTTTTTGACAAAAAGCACAAAGTATGAATTAGGAAGTGGGGAAGTGGGAAGTGGGAAGTGGGAAGTGGGGGAGAAGGGAGAATAAATAAAAATAATCTTCAGAATTCAGAGTTGAGAATTTATAATTCTGATCTGACAAAATTGGCAATAATTAGACAAAAGGATTGATTTCAGGGATATCCTCGAGCGAGGGTAACTCTATTTTGCCCGATCGCTCTTGTCTAAGATAATAGGGACAATGAAGCTGACAATCGGGACGATGGGGAAAATCGACTAAATCATTTTGGTATGCTGATAGATAGCGATCGAGATCCTTCAATAAACGGCGTAAATCCCGTCCTGTCCGTTGGTGTAGTTTGCGATTATAGTTAAAAGTAATTTGTTCGGGGCTGCGGGGTAACTGCACAAACCAATAGGTCATCGATAAACTATCAAGAGGATAAGCAGAAGTTTCTGCCAACACATACAGATAAAGTCTCGTCTGCCAATTTTTGGCTAGTTTGTCGGCATCGATAGGTTTTAAGTAGGTTTTCCAGTCAAAAATTACCGCTCGATCGCTCTCTAGTAAAATTAAATCATAGATAACCGTTAATAAATAATTACCCACAGTTAAACTGCGACAATGTTCCGCTTCTCGATTAGCTTCTCCTGGATTTTGGGCAATTGCTGGGGCAGCCTTTAATAGAGCTGTTAAACAATGTTCTAACTGTTCATTTTCGCGTAATAGGGACATGATCGGCAGCCCCAATTCCCGCTGCTGTAATAATAGGTGAAACTGACTGCCCCATTCTTGCCTCTCCAATTGCCCGGGGTCAGCCGGTGTGTTAAGTTGCTCTAGATAGACTTTTTGAAATCTCGGTGGACAGGTTTCCAATAGGTTTAAATGACCCTGGGCAAGACGATAGATATTAGACATGATAGAGTTATAGTTGATCAAACAGGAGTTAGTCTATGGTTTTTGGCTGACAGATGCTAAGAAGGTTGAATAGCCAGAGTATTTAGTAACATTTGATAGACAATACCCAAAGAAATTGATTAGGAAAATCTATGCTTAAGAAAAAGGATCATGACGGCCTTTCCCATAAAGATGAAGTGTAACCTAATTTGGTGTTAACGACCGACGACTGACCCGCCAAAACAAAAACTTCCTATCTCATCATTAAGATCAGCTGCCCGCCTATTTAAATTGCTTGTTGAGATGAGGCACTGTGGCACTCTTGCAACAGTAAAGAGATTGGGAGAGATTGACCTAATCTAAGGATCGGGGGTTAAAATACGTCTTAGCTTAATGACAGACAATAGCTTGTTAGAGCTATAATCAGGGTTTTATGCCTAGAAAAGTCCCTGTTTACTTAATAAAGAAAATTTGACAAACTTATATAATAATGCTTGCTAGTGAAGCTTCTCGATAATTGATTCCCCATGACTTGGTTATATAAAACCCCCGGTATTCCCGATGAATTGTTTGAACGTTTGCCCGGGATTCCCCTGAGTAAACGCGAGGTGAGATTATTGATGATTTCCGCTTTGCGGTTAGGTGATGGGGGGGTTTTCTGGGATATTGGCGCAGGAACCGGCACTATTCCCGTTGAAATTGGCTTATTATGCCCCAATAGTCCGATTATTGCCATTGAAAGAGATGAAGAAGTGGCCAGTTTAATCCGCCGTAATTGCGATCGCTTTGGGGTAAAAAATGTTACGGTTTTTGAAGGCAGCGCGCCCGATTGTCTGCCCAATATATCCCTAGCACCCGATCGCGTCTGTATCGAGGGCGGCAAACCGATTAAATCGGTCCTGCAAGAAGTGTGGCAATACCTGAAACCCAATGGCCGCATCGTGGCTACGGCCAATAATTTAGAAACCCTCTATCAATTTTCCGAAGGCTTTTCTAATTTACAGGCGCGTAATATCGAGATCGTACAAGCGGCAGTAAATCGCCTAGAAACTAGGGGTATTCACCAAGTTTTTGCCGCCGTTGATCCCATGTTTATCCTGAGCGGCGATAAACTTTAATTGTGGATAACCTTCCATAAAGTTTTCTTAATCTATATAATTATGACAATGCCGCCTAATTTCTCTGGATTAACCATGCCTTGGCCACGCATTGTCAGCGCTATTTTTGCTATTGCCTTCGCACTGGGAATTATTATCGTTGGGGGTTGGTATTTCACCCTCGGCATCGGTGTTATCGTCTTTTTGGGACAATTAGAGTATTTTCGCTTAGTTCGCGCTAAAGGCATTGAACCGGCCGCTAAAACCACTCTCGTAGTTTCACAATTATTACTACTGACGGCAACTATGGCAGCCCCCCTCACCGATGCCATGTTTCCCCTGGCCGGAGCGTTAATTTGTTTTTATCTGCTCTTTCAGCCAAAAATGGCGACAATTGCCGACATTTCCACCTCAATTCTCGGTCTGTTTTACGGTGGTTACTTACCCAGTTATTGGATTCGTTTACGGGTCGGTTTTTCTCCCGAAAGTGGTCCCGTGGCTATGGCCAGTAACTTACCCCTGATGGGATATTGGCCGGAATCGTGGATGGAACCGAAATTATTCCCGGCTGCTTTGACGGTGACTTTTCTAGCTTTCGGTTGCATTTGGGCCGCCGATATCGGAGCTTATATCATGGGAAAATGGTTAGGGAAAACCAGTTTATCGCTGATTAGTCCCAAAAAAACCGTGGAAGGTTCCTTTTTTGGCATTTTAGGCAGTATAGCGGTGGCCGATTTGGGTGCTTGGTATTTAGATTGGCCCTATTGGCAGCTGACGGGCTTATTTTTGGGCTTATTAATTGGTATTGTCAGTTTATTGGGTGATTTAACCGAATCGATGATGAAACGCGATGCTGGGGTCAAGGATTCCGGCCAGTTAATCCCCGGTCACGGTGGTATACTCGATCGCACCGATAGTTATGTCTTCACCGCTCCCCTAGTATATTATTTCGTCACTTTACTGCTGCCCTTGTTGCGTTAGTAATTTGCATCTTCTCCAAGTGCTAGATTAAAGATTAAACTCAAATTTGCGATTATGTCAGCAGTCGTCCATCCCCGGGGTAAAGTTTATCTTCTCGGTGCGGGAATCGGTCAGAGTAGTTTTCTCACCCTGCAAGCGCGAGCAATTTTAGCCACGGCCGAGGTTTTGCTGTACGATGCCCTAGTGGATAGTCAAATCTTCTCCCTAGTGCCGAAAACCTGTGTTTTAGTCGATGTCGGCAAACGGGGAGGACAACCCGGGGCCGAGCAGAATCAGATTAATCGGATACTGGTTAATTATTGTCAAGAGGGAAAACGGGTTATTCGGCTTAAAAGTGGTGATCCGGGGGTTTTTGGGCGAGTATATCCTGAAATGTTGGCCTTAAAGCAGGCTGGCTGTGATTTTGAACTGATAACCGGTATTTCCTCCGCTTTAGCCGCTCCTTTATTGGCCGGAATTCCCCTGACCGAAAAGGATATTAGTCGCTGTTTTGCGGTCTTGAGCGCTCACGATCCCGAGTCTCTCGATTGGTCAGCCTTAGCTAAAATTGATACGCTGGTGCTATTGATGGCCGGTCAGTCTTTAGGGCAAATTATCGAGAAATTATGCCAAAATGGGCGTAATATTCACGACTCGATCGCTATTATCCGTCAGGCGGGACGCAAGGATCAACAAATTTGGCGCGGCACTTTAGAAAATATTCTCGCTCAAACCGCCGGGGTGTCCCTCTCACCCTCTATTATGGTCATTGGTCAAGTTGTGGATCTGGCGATTATGTCCTCTCCCCCACCCCTAGGCGGTAAAACTATTGTTATTACCCGTGCCGCCGAGCAAACGAGTCAATTTAGCGAAATTTTGCAAAATCAAGGCGCAGAAGTCCTGGAAATGCCCGCTTTAGAGATTCGTCCCCCCGACCGTTGGCAAGGTTTAGACGATGCCATCGCTCAGTTAAAAGAGTTTGATTGGCTGATTTTAACTTCTGCCAATGCTGTTAATTTTTTCTTTGATCGCTTGACATTTTGGGGAAAAGATGCTAGGGCTTTAGCGACTGTAAAAATCGCCGTGGTGGGTAAAAAAACCAGCCAAGTTTTGCACTCACGAGGATTAAACGCAGATTTTATCCCGGGGGATTTTGTCGCCGATGCCTTGGTAAACGAGTTTCCCGACCCGATTAGGGGTCAAAAATTCCTCTTTCCTCGCGTGGAAACGGGAGGCAGAGAGATATTAGTTAAGGAATTAACGGCCAAAGCTGGTCAGGTGACGGAAGTGGCCGCATATTATTCCGGATGTCCGGCACGCATGGATAGTGGCATCTGGGAAGCGTTTCGAGATGGGAAAGTCGATATAGTCACCTTTGCCAGTTCCAAAACCGTCCAGAATTTTTATCAGTTATTGCGACAAGAAACGGCAGAATTATCGGTTAATTCCCTATTAGAAAAAGTTTGTCTGGCTTCTATTGGTCCGCAAACTTCAAAAACCTGTCAAGAGTTATTTGGTCGTGTTGATATCGAGGCGCGAGAATATACCCTAGAAGGATTGACTAGCGCTTTAATCGAGTGGAGTAATACCTGACATTCTCAGCGCCGTATTTGCGGCAGCCGGGGTTGGGGGGATCAAAGCCCCCCTTATCAAGGGGGGGTGGGGGGATCAAAGCCCCTTATCAAGAAGGATCAAAGCCCCCCTTATCAAGGGGGGTTGGGGGGATCAAAGCCCCTTATCAAGAAGGATCAAAGCCCCCCTTATCAAGGGGGTTTGGGGGGATCAAAGCCCCTTATCAAGAAGGATCAAAGCCCC
>NZ_JADBUP010000036.1:0-7626 GCF_020245605.1 Microcystis sp. M061S2
AATTAAAGCAGCTCTAAAGAGTTTTGAGTTAAAAGTTAAACTTCAAGTTTTCATTCAGGACGAATGTACTGATTAACTAATTTTTTGGGGAAAATTAGTTAACCAATCATTATAACATATAATTAATTTGCAAGAGTTCTAATCTACCCATTGCCCAAGTGACACAATTAACCTTAGAGGGAGAAACCATCATCAGTATTCCCGAAAACCCGATAATTGTGATTCAGGGAGAGGACAAGCGATGTGGTTCGGTTTATGCTGTACCGCGCCGTTTTGAGCATTTGAGTTTGGTGGAAAAGCAAAAGCGTAAGCAGGTAGAGATTAACTTATCAGATTTGCCTCCAGAGATGCAAAGAGAGTTAACTCAGAAAGGGGCTTATGGTTATGTGTTGAAACAGTTAGAATTTGCTAATGGCGAGTTAAAAGCGGCAGGAGTGTTGCGTTGTCGGGCAAATTAATCACCAAAATTATGTCAATAAAAATCAGTATCAGGATTTTTAGGATTAAGGGATTAACAGGATTAGGTGACTTGTGAAGAGTCTATAATTAAAGGATAAAAAGACTATAATATCCATCCTGAAAATCCTCCAATCCTCAAAATCCTGATACTGGCATTGAGGATTAAAGGATTAACAGGATTAGGTGACTTGTGAAGAGTCTATAATTAAAGGATAAAAAGACTATAATATCCATCCTGAAAATCCTCCAATCCCCTAAATCCTGAGATCAGGATTTTTAGGATTAAAGGATTAACAGGATTAGGTGACTTGTGAAAAGTCTATAATTAAAGGATCATAAAGAATATTATATCTATCCTGAAAATCCTCCAATCCTCAAAATCCTGATACTGGCATTGAGGATTAAGGGATTAACAGGATTAGGTGACTTGTGAAAAGTCTATAATTAAAGGATGCAGGGAATAGGACACCCACCCCCAACCCTATCCTGAAAATCCTCCAATCCTAAAAATCCTGATACTGGCATTATGGAATTAGACGAAATCACCTATAAAATTATTGGTTGTTGTATGAAAATCCATCGAACACTGGGGAATGGGTTTCAAGAAGTCATCTATCAAAGATGTCTCGATATTGAATTAGGAAAAACAGGATTAACCTTTGAAAGAGAAAAAGAACAACTTATCTTTTATGAAGGAATACAAGTCGGAACAAGACGCGCTGATTTTACCGTAGAAGGAAAAGTCATTGTCGAATTAAAAGCGGTAATTCGCCTAGAAGCTGTCCATCTTGCACAAGCAAAAAATTACGTCGTTGCTTATAATTTCCCTGTTGGTCTATTAATTAACTTTGGCGCAACCAGTTTAGAATATAAAAAGATATTTAATAATAGATAACAAATATCAGTATCAGGATTTAGAGGATTAAGGGATTAACAAGATTAGGTTATTGGCAAGGAGTAGATAATTAAAGGATCATAAAGAACATTATATCTATCCTGAAAATCCTCAAATCCTCAAAATCCTGATACTGGCATTGAGGATTAAGGGATTAACAGGATTAAGTTATTGGCAAGGAGTAGATAATTAAAGGATCATAAAGAATATTATATCTATCCTGAAAATCCTCAAATCCTCAAAATCCTGATACTGGGATTGAGAATTAAGGGATTAACAGGATTAAGTTATTGGCAAGGAGTAGGATAATTAAAGGATCATAAAGAACATTATATCTATCCTGAAAATCCTCCAATCCTCAAAATCCTGATACTGGCATTATTGAGATAATATAAAGAATCATTTGAGTCTGGCGAGGGGAAGCAATGAAGACAGGTTTAGGGATATTACTCAGTCTAGGGCTAGTCGTAACAGCGCCGCATTTGACGGTTATAGCTTCCCCCCTATTGGTGCAGACGGATTTACGTCAAGAAGCAGATCAATTACGTCAAGAAGGATTTGAATTGTTCCAGTCGGGAACATTAGAAGGCTATCAGGGGGCATTAGGGAAGTGGCAACAGGCATTAAAGCTTTATCAGCAACTCGACAGTAAATTAGAGCAAGCATTAGTCCTCACCGGTTTAGGGCGTATCTATGATGATTTAGGAGAAAAACAAAAGGCTTTAGACTACTACCAACAGGCTTTACCCTTATGGCGGGCGGTGGACGCTACCGAAGGCACGCAAAGCGCACGCGCGGGGGAAGCCACTACTCTCAATAATATTGGTCTTGTCTATGATGATTTAGGAGAAAAACAAAAGGCTTTAGACTACTACCAACAGTCCTTACCCTTAAGACGGGCGGTGGGCGATCGCTCTGGGGAAGCCACTACTCTCAGTAATATTGGTGCTGTCTATTCTGCTTTAGGTGAGAAAAACAAGGCATTAGACTACTACCAACAGGCTTTATCCTTATGGCGGGCGGTGGGCGCTGCCGAAGGCACGCAAAGCGCCCGCTCGGGGGAAGCCGCTACTCTCAATAATATTGGTCTTGTCTATGATGATTTAGGGGAAAAACAGAAGGCATTAGACTATTACCAACAGGCTTTATCTCTATCGCGGGCGGTGGGCGATCGGGAGGGGGAAGCCACTACTCTCAATAATATTGGTGATGTCTATTCAGATTTAGGGGAGAAACAGAAGGCTTTAGACTACTTCCAAGAGTCCTTACCTCTATCACGGGCGGTGGGCGATCGCTCTGGGGAAGCCAATACCCTCAATAATATTGGTGGTGTCTATTCAGATTTAGGGGAGAAACAGAAGGCTTTAGACTACTACCAACAGGCTTTACCCTTAAGACGGACAGTGGGCGATCGCAAAGGGGAAGCCATTACTCTCAATAATATTGGTTTTGTCTATCGAGAGCAAAGAAAACCAGAAGTGGCGATTAACTCTTGGGAACAATCCGCTAATCTGATTCTGGAGCTACGGCGGGGGGTTAGCCGTTCCTTGCGGGCAACTTTCCTAGAAACCAATCGCGGGACAAGCGCCGCTTTAGTGGATCTCCTCATTCGCCAGAATTCCCCTCAGAAAGCCTTTGAATGGGCAAATCTCAGCACCACTTTTGACCTCGTGGATTACGATCGCCTTGCGGGAACGGAAGGACAAGTCAAAAATCCTGTCGCCAATCAAGCTTATCAGGAGTGGAAAGCACAGGCACGGCAACTGGAAGCCCTGCGCCAAGAATTACAAACCAACTTCAGCGACACCCTCTCCCAACAAGTCCGGCAACAAGAAGCCGCCCTCAGGGAACAAGCGGAAATCCTTGTGGAAAAATACCCCGAATTAGCCGATTTACTGGAAATTACCCCCACCGACCTCGCCCAACTGCAAGCCAACCTACCTGCTAATACCACTCTCCTCCAACCCGTCCTACTCACAGGGACAGATAACGTTGAACATACCGTTGCCCTCTTTATCCTCACCCGTACCACCCTTAAGGTTCAGCAAGTTCCCGTCCCTAAAGATCTTAATGAGCGTCTGCAACGCTACGCCAGCCAACTGGAAAGCGACCTAGAAATCGTTGATCGCGCCCTCAGTTCCCAACTCTATGACCTGCTGATTCGTCCCATTGAAGGCCAAATTGCCCCGAATCAAACCCTGGCCATCATTGCCACGGGTGCTTTGCAAAGAATCCCCTTTGAAACCCTCTACGACAACCAAACCCAACAGTATCTCCTGCAAAAATATCCCATTCACTACCTCACCCGTCTGAGTAAAGTGCAGCCCCAACCCACGCCGAAAGTCAATAATCCTAGTGTCCTCGTCTTTGCTAATCCCCGTCCTACCCAAGTCGAATTAATCGGCACAGAAGCTCAAGCCGACTTTCTGCAAAAAACCTATGCCAACAGCCAAATCTACAAACACCAACAAGCCACCCTCGACGCCTTTTTAAGTCAATCGCCTCGGTTTCCTATTCTGCACTTAGGCACTCATGGTTGTTTCCGTCCAGAGGGGTGTCCTAGCCTAGGCATGAAAGCGAATACCCTACTGTTTGCCAACAAGAGAGAGTATGAACTCAAAGATGCCGTGAAACTGGGACTGCAAAACACCGAATTGATTACTATTGGCGCTTGTGAAACGGCGCGGGAAGTGGATGGAGTCGGTTTGGCGGGTTTGGCCTACGTTTGGGAAAGAGCGGGGGCGAAAACCACCCTCGCCAGTCTTTGGAATGCCACCGATTTTGTGCAATATTCCCAACAAAACAGCCCAGAATTGCCCACGGCGGCGATTTTAAATCAATTTTATACTAATTTACAACAGGGCATGACCAAAGCGGAAGCCCTCCGTCAAGCAAAACTCGCCCATATTGACCTTCATCCTTTCTTTTGGGCGGCGTTTATCCTGATTGGAGATGGTCAAGCGGTGGGAGCAAGTGGCAGGTAGCAGGGAGCAGGGGGATCGCCACCCCCCTTATCAAGGGGGGCAGGGGGGATCAAAGACAAAATCTATTGGCTAAAAAAACGGTACACTGATAATTGATAACTGATAATTGATAACTGATCACTGCTTATGCCTCCCCGTTGGCCCCGTCAACCCGATCGCAAAAACGATCCCGCTTTCCGACTTTTAGATGATCGCATGAATTTCGCCGTTCATGTAGCGGGTTTTTTAGCGATTAATTCAGGGTTGTGGTTTTTTCATATCATTAAATTCTCCGATTGGACTTGGTTAAATCTGTTCACGGGAATTTGGGCTATTCTACTGGTGGGACATTTGATTTATATAGCGGCGATCGCTAACTACTCGGTAACATCCCATGGCTAACACAACTCAGGACATCGAAAATCTGGCGGCCCAAATCGGCGACAATATCTACATTGACGTGGCTAAATGGCATCTCTATCTCCGGGAAGCACATTTACACAGCGTCGTTGCCGAAAAAGTCTTCCCTTTGCTCGAAAACGACAGTTTAAGTGAGAATGCAGTCATGTCTATCCTGCGGGAGATTAAAGTCACCCTCGGAGGTGGTCATCTGCAAGTTTCTCTAGCGGATTTGTTACCCACCAAATGTCAGGTGGATTTAATCGATTTGCTGGAAGAATACCAAAAAAGTCGCTAAAATTCCTCAATAGTATGCCCGATAACTGGCAGACTAGGACTAACAGGCTAAAGTAGTTAGAAATAGTCCCCCAGAAGCAAACCATGGAAATAGGTGTTCCCAAAGAGATTAAAGATCAAGAATTTCGCGTCGGTTTGAGTCCCAGTAGTGTGCGTGTACTCAATGATCGCGGTCACAGGGTATTTGTGGAAACGGCCGCCGGATTGGGTGCTGGATTCAGCAATGAGGATTACCAAAAAGCTGGGGCCAAAATTGTGGAAAAAGCGGCACAAGTTTGGGATAAACCGCTAGTTGTCAAGGTCAAAGAGCCGCTTAAGGCAGAATACGGCTTTTTAAATAAAGAAGCTCTCCTATTCACCTATTTACACCTAGCGGCCGAGCGCTATTTAACGGAAGCATTAATCGAGTCGGGAACAACTGCGATCGCTTATGAAACGGTCGAGCTTGCCGATGGTCGCTTGCCTCTCTTAACTCCCATGAGTGTTATTGCCGGTCGTCTTTCGGTACAATTTGGGGCCCGCTATCTGGAAAAACAACAGGGGGGTAGAGGAGTTTTACTGGGGGGTTTCCCCGGGGTGAGTCCTGGACAAGTGGTTATCCTTGGCGGTGGTGTGGTGGGTACGGAAGCGGCCAGAATTGCCATCGGTATGGGGGCAAAAGTAACTATTTTAGATATTAACGTCGAGCGCTTGGCCTATTTAGAGACTTTATTCGGTTCGCGGGTAGAATTGCTTTATAGCAGCTCGGCACAATTAGAAAATGTGGTTCCTAAGGCCGATTTATTGATTGGGGCAGTGCTAGTCTTAGGAAAACGAGCGCCTACGCTGGTTTCTCGCTCTTTAGTCGCCAAAATGAACCCTGGTTCTGTAATTGTCGATGTGGCAGTGGACCAAGGCGGCTGCGTGGAAACCCTGCGGGCCACTTCCCACAGTCAACCGACCTACCTGGAGTCGGGAGTAGTACATTATGGGGTGCCTAATATGCCTGGAGCAGTACCCTGGACTGCAACCCAAGCTTTAAATAATAGTACCCTACCCTACGTTATTAAATTAGCCGACCATGGGATAAAAGCTTTGGAGCAAGATGTTTCCCTCGCTAAGGGGTTAAATGTCGCCAATCATCGGTTAATTCATCCAGCAGTGCGCGAAGTTTTTCCCGATTTGATTTGAGCAGTAATTTCAGGGCTGATGGTGGTATTTTTTAGGGGCTATGACTAAGAATTTATGGACAAGGGATGAGCTGCTGATCGCTCTCAATTTATACTATAAATTTCCCTATGGACAATTCCACACCAATAATCCTGTTATTATCGAAGTCGCTCAAAAGTTACAGCGAACACCATCGGCCCTGGTGATGAAATTATGTAATTTTGGTTCTCTCGATCCCAGGCATCAATTGCGAGGAGTACAGGGGTTAAAAGGTATCAGTAAAGCTGATCGGCAAATCTGGCAGGAGTTCGAGGATAACTGGACAGAATTAGCCCTAGAAAGTGAGGAAAAATTACAGGTTCTTTTAGGAGGTATCAACGAACAGCAAGAGGATTTTACTAGACTTGATTTTTCGGAAAAGATCAAAACAGAAACCGAGGCAATCAGAAAAGTTAGAATCGGACAAAACTTTTTTAGAAAGACAATTTTAGCCCTATATAACTATCGTTGCTGTATTACAGGAAATCCCATTCCTCTGTTACTAACAGCTAGTCATATATTACCCTGGAGTCAATTTCCTGAACAGCGTTTAAACCCTCATAATGGCTTGTGCCTAGCTCGTACTCATGATACTGCTTTCGATCGAGGTTTAATTAGTTTCGATGAGGATTTAAGATTAATTATTGGCCATGAGATCGAAAAAAAGGCTCAGGATCAAGGTAGCGAGACGTTAGCACTAAATTTTATCAACTATCGCGGTAAAACTTTAAATGTTCCCGCTCGCTTTTCACCAGATTTGGATTTTTTAAACTATCATCGCTATCATATATTTCAGGGCTAAAAATAGGATAAGGTAAATTAAATTCTCAATTACATTACTTTGTTTATAATTGAGTTTGTCTAAAACATTTTTGCAATTATGGAATTTAATGACTATCCTGTTCTCGTCAGCTTGTATGTAAAGTTTTATGTACGGATTCAACATTTCTGACCTATGCGGTTATCTATATTTTTCTCAAAAATAAGGAAATCATACTAAATCCGTTGAGTATAGGCTACATATCAGGAGAGGCAATAGGCACTCTTGCAAGAGGCAAAAGTGGCAATAAATAATCAGTCTTTAATATAGCGGTAAGCGCTTGAGTGAGATACAGACCAAGCCTTGCCTAGCATGGTTTATAGCTCGTGACACTGTACCTAATACGACTGCACACCGCTATAACCAGATTTAGTATTAAGATAAAATTATTGTACTATCAACGGAGAGCGCTTAAGAAAACTTACTCACAGGGATTTTACCAAAATGTCTAACGAAACCGTTACTTAGGGTTTGCTGAATAAATCTAAAAACCTTGTTGGGTAAGACTTTTAGACTTTTTTCCCCTCAAAAAGTGCCAGCACTTGGAGTGATCGGGGGGAAAATCCCTGGACTTTTTCCCTGAAAATTAGGTAGTTGACCACCTG
>NZ_JADBUP010000037.1:0-13227 GCF_020245605.1 Microcystis sp. M061S2
CTGTCCTTGACGATAAATTTCTACTTCTCTAGTTTTTCTATTGATTAACCAACCTAAACGAGTCCCATTATCTAAATATTCCTGCATTTTTTTTCTAGCAGTTTCTATGTTGTCACTAGGAGACATTAATTCAATGACAAAATCGGGAGATAGAGGTAAAAATCTTTCCTTTTGTTGCGGGGTTAAAGCTTGCCATTTATCTAAAGGTATCCAAGCAGCATCGGGAGAGCGATCGGCCCCATTCGGTAGTTTAAATCCTGTGGAAGAATCAAAAACTACACCTAATTTATTTAGGTTATTCCATAACCATAATTGGGCAGTGATTCCAGCGTTAGAATTACCGGTTTCTCCTCCAGTCGGTGGCATAATAATTAAATCTCCTTTTGCGCTGCGTTCCAAGCGCAAATCTCGGTTATCCTGACAAAGTTGAAAGAACTGTTCATCGCTGAGTTGAAACGAGTTAAATTTAACTTCTACTGTCATTATTATCCCCAACTTACTCTCGTCTAAACTTCATGGTAACGCCCTAGGGCAAGAGATGTTCTTGGATGAAATTAGTGTAAACATCTCCGGCTAAAAAGGCGGGAGTTTCCAATATTTTACGATGGAAATCAATAGTCGTCGGTACTCCCGTGATCGCACATTCCCGCAGGGCGCGTTTCATGCGTTTAATCGCAGTTTCGCGATTTTCTCCCCAGACAATTAATTTACCGATTAGGGAATCGTAATAGGGGGGGATTTCGTAATCGGTGTAAACGTGGGAATCCATGCGGACACCCGGACCGCCGGGGGGCAGATAACCGCTAATTTTGCCGGGGTGAGGGCGAAAATTGCGATCGGGATCCTCGGCATTAATGCGACACTCGATCGAATGCCCTCTAAATATCACCTGATCTTGCTTAATTTGCAGTTTTTCGCCCTGTGCCACCAGAATTTGTTCTCTGATCAGGTCTATCCCCGTGATCATCTCCGTGACGGGGTGTTCCACCTGAATACGGGTGTTCATTTCCATGAAGTAAAAATTACCGTGTTTATCGACTAAAAATTCCACGGTTCCCACCCCGACGTAATTAATCGATTTAGCGGCTTTAACGGCGGCATTACCCATTTTTGAGCGTAAATGGGGCGTTAAGAAGGGACTGGGGGCCTCTTCTAGCAGTTTTTGGTGTCGTCGCTGAATCGAACAGTCTCTTTCTCCTAAATGGATTACGTTACCGTGACTATCGGCCAAAATCTGAAACTCGATATGTCGGGGACATTCGATAAATTTTTCTAGATATACTCCCGAATTGCCAAAAGCCGCCTCTGCTTCCCCTTGGGCGGCTTTTAACATATTACCTAGTTCATCTGCACTCTTGACAAGACGCATCCCACGCCCTCCACCGCCAGCGGTGGCTTTAATCAGGACAGGATAACCGATGTCATCAGCGATACGTTTTGCTTCCGCTTCTGAGGTAATTAAACCACCACTGCCGGGGATAGTGGGAACTCCCGCTTTTTGCATGGTTTTTTTAGCGGTAGATTTATCCCCCATAGCCAGAATAGCACTGGGAGACGGACCGATAAAAGTTAACTGATGATCGGCACAAATTTCGGCAAAGCGGGCGTTTTCTGCCAAAAAACCGTAACCGGGATGGATCGCCGTGGCGTTGCGTGTTAGGGCAGCCGAGATGATATTAGGGATATTTAGGTAACTTTTGCTGCTTGGGGGCGGACCAATACAAACACTCTCATCGGCCAGTTGAACGTGAAGGGCATGGCGATCGATGGTAGAGTGGACGGCAACGGTTCTAATGCCCAATTCTTCGCAACTATGAAGGATTCTTAAGGCGATTTCCCCGCGATTGGCGATTAATATCTTGGCAAACTGCATTGGACGACCACGAGATCAGGCTGGTGTGATAGGCGACTATTTAGTAGAATATCTGGTTTTGTTACCTTGGGGAAATCGGGCTGGCTGTTGGGAAGTGGGGAATTATAAATTATGAATTATAAATTATGAATTAGGAAGTGGGGAGAAGGGAGCGCCGGAGGTGGGGAAGTGGGGAAGTGGGGAGAAGGGAGCGCCGGAGGTGGGGAGAATAAATAAAAATAATCTCCTGGCGACGGACGACCGGCTCCTGACTACCGACGGCTAAAATAACTGACTCGGTCTCCCTCCCCGGTCAAGCTTGAAAGCGATAAGCTAGAGTGTGAGGAGTGAAAACTTTTTAATCTCGTTTCGCCCCTAGAGGATAATAGCTCGATGTTGCGAATTATCACAGAGCCATGGTCAGCCAGAACGGAACTGAGACGAATTCGGGAACGGTTCGACGATCCGGAAATTCGGGAAAAAGAATCGCTTGTCCGAGAGATTGTCGATCAGGTGCGACTTGCTGGCGATCGCTCGTTGGTGGATTACACGGAAAAATTCTACCAACAGTCCCTTAATCTACAGCAAATTAAGGTGAGTGGATCGGAACTGGATGCCGCTTATCAACAGGTGTCGCAGGATTTATTAAATGCGATCGCCGTTGCCTGTGCAAAAATGGAGGCTTTTCACCGTCAGCGTCTCCCCAAAGCTTGGGTCCAGTTTCCTGAGGATGGTACGGTTCGAGGGAAACGTTATCAACCGGTTAACAGTGTGGGAATTGTCGTTCCCGATGGGAAACGGGCCTATCTCAGTTTATTGCTCCAACAGGCGATTCCTGCCAAAATAGCGGGGGTTAAACGGATTGTGATGGTATCTCCTGCCGATGAGGATTTACGCATCCATCCGGCGATTTTAGTGGCAGCCCAATCGGTGGGTATTAGTGAGATTTATCGGGTGGCTGGACCACAGGCGATCGCCGCTTTAGCCTACGGCACAAAAACGATCGCTCCCGTGGAGATGATTGCCGGAATAGGTGATTTTTATACTAATTTGGCTAAAAAACTGGTTTCTGACCGTGTAAAAATCGATTATCTCTCTATTACTTCTGATTTAGTTATTATTGCCGATAGTCAAGCTAATCCTAGACAGTTGGCCCTAGATCTATTAGCGCAAGCGGAACAGTATTCCCTAGCGGCAGCGATTTTATTGACGACGGATAAGGCTTTGGCCCTAATAGTACAGGAAGAAGTGCAAAAACAGTTACAGATACATCCCCAGAGATTGTTGACGGAAAAAGCGATCGCTCATTATGGTTTAATCGTGGTGGTGGAGTCATTGGAGAAAGCGATCGAATTATCGAATCTTTTTGCTCCCACCCATTTATCCTTAATGATCGATGAGCCTTGGGAAAAGATATCTTCTTTGAGACAATCGGGAACTATTCTCCTCGGTTCTACTACTCCAAAAGCGGTGGCTGATTATTTGGGTTGTCCCGTGGGAGTGGAAACTTTTCTCAATTCCGCCACTTTAATCGAATATCCTGCCGATTCCTTCGCCTCCATAGCCCATAATCTGCAAATATTAGCGCAAGCGGAGGGATTTACGGCAACGGATGCGGGTATAGAATCCCGAGGTGAGGACAAGAACTAGAGAAACTATAATCTTCTCAAAGCAACTATTGGGTCTAATTTAGCGGCATGATGAGCGGGAACAACACCGAAAATTAGACCGATGGCACTAGAAACTCCTAAAGCGAGAATTATGGCAGGGATTGAGACACTGGTGGTTAAAGCGGCAAAAATTCCCGCTAGATACATTCCTTGAATGCCGACAAAAATCCCGATAATTCCGCCAGTGGTGGCTAAAATCACCGATTCAATGAGAAATTGACCTTTTATATCCCCTTCTTTGGCTCCTAAAGCCTTTCTTAACCCGATTTCTTGGGTTCTTTCCGTGACTGACACCAGCATAATATTCATTACGCCAATTCCGCCAACAAAAAGGGAAATACTGGCGATCGAGGCTAACATTCTAGTTAAACTATCGTTAGTCTCTTTGGCCATTTCTAAGACTGTGGTTTGGGGGAAAATCTGCACATAATTCTCGTCGCTGACCTGATGACGCATTTGCAGCAGGTTGCTAATCTGAAACTGAGCGGCTTTAATTTGGGCGGAGTTTTTAGCCAAGACAGAAATATGAGTTAGGGGAATGCCATAGATAGAATTGCGCCCTAAAACCTGATTAGACATGGTAGTTAGGGGAATTAAGGCTCGATCGTCCTGATTAGCCTCAAATAAGGAGCCTTTCGCCTGTAAAACTCCAATGACTTGAAAACTAAGATTGCCCATGCGAAGATTTTCGCCGACGGGATTGCGATTACCAAAGAGATTTTTGGCTAATTCCGATCCCAAGACAATCACCCGATTATCCCGTTTCAGGTCAGATTCCATAATAAATCTACCCTTAGATAGTTGACGGTTACGCACGTTTAGGTACTGGGATCCCACCCCAATCAGGGGACTATTACTGGTTCTATTACCGAAGGATAGGATTTTTTTACCGCTCAATTCGGGAGAAATGGCGGTAATGGCGGGAACTTGAGATGCGATCGCTTGAGCATCTTCGTAGGTGAGAGGCCGGGGATTAGGAATTGTCCGGCGGACATTGCGCGAGGAGGTGGAAACAAATAAAACATTCGGTCCGAGAGCTTCAAACTGCTCGAGGGCGACTTTTTGCGCTCCTTCACCCACTCCCACTAGGGCAATGACGGAGGCGTTACCGATAGCAATTCCTAGCATAGTCAGACCACTACGCAGTTTATTGGCCATCAAAGCGGAAAAAGCCATTTTCAGATTTTCGAGCATTTCCATGGTTAGTTACATTCAGTGATCAGTGGGGAATTATGAATTATGAATTATGAATTATGAATTATGAATTATGAATTATGAGGTGGGGAGAATAAATAAAAATAATCTCCTGACGACTGATAACTGATAACTGATAACTTACATCTGATAACTGATAACTGATAACTGATTAGCGGGTAGAGATTTGGATCGTTTCCGGTTTGCTTAAATCGCCGGTAATAGTTAAACTGCGCCGATTAGCGTTGAGATGACGGACAATTTTATAGATAGCTTCAACTTGGTCACTAGCGCCGATTTTGGCTGCTAGAGTGGTTAGGTCAAGAGAAGTTCCCGTTTCCCGAACAACTTGCACGATTTTTCTTTGTAAATCCAGAATAGAAGCGGCAGCTTTTTTCCCTGCTTCTACCCCGGGTTGATGGTAGGCGTTAATGTTAACTAAACTAGCATAGAAACTAACGGCCCGTTCGTAGAGGGCGATCAAGGCCCCTACCTGACGGGGAGTGACCTCTGGGATAGTGATAGTGATAGAGTGACGACTATTTTCGTATAAAGCTTGTCGAGTACCTTGCAGTAATCCTGAGAGGAAATCGCCGGCAGTGGAGCCGGTTTCCACTTCTATCGAATCTCCTTGTCGGTCTTTTAACACTTCAATAAAAGTAGCGAAAAAATTGGGAACACCTTCGCGTAATTGTTGGACGTAGGCGTGTTGGTCGGTGGAACCTTTGTTACCATAGACGGCGATACCTTGGTACACCTTATTACCATCGAGGTCTTTTTCTTTACCGAGGGACTCCATGACCAATTGTTGCAGATAGCGGCTAAAGAGATAGAGACTGTCTTTGTAGGGCAGAATCACCATATCTTTCTCTCCCTTGCCGTTGCCCTCATGATACCAAGCTAGGGCCAGTAGGGCGCTAGGATTTTTTTTCAGGTTATGGACGCGGGTGGCGATGTCCATTTCTTTGGCCCCGGCTAACATTTCATCGATGTCGATACCCTGCAAAGCGGCCGGGAGAAGACCGACGGCGGATAGTTCGGATGTACGACCACCGACCCAATCCTGCATGGGGAAACGAGTTAGCCAATCTTGGGCGTATTTGTCCAGTTGGCTACCAGGCATGGTGACGGCGACCGCGTGTGGCGGAAAGTCTAAATCTTGTTTTTCGTAAGCGTTGCGGACCTCTAACATTCCGTTTCTCGCTTCGGGAGTGCCGCCGGATTTACTGGTGACGATAACCAGGGTGGCAGCTAAGGGTAAATGAGCTAGGGTGCGATCAATGCCTTTAGGGTCGGTATTATCAATAAAAGCAATCTCTAAGGGGGGATTAAGGGGGGATAGAGCCTCGGCAACGAATTGGGGACCCAAAGCAGACCCCCCGATGCCGACACAGAGAATATGGCTAAATTTTGCCCGATTGGGCGGCTTAATCGCTCCGGAGTGAATTTTCTTGACAAATTCTTTGATCTGTGCTATTGGTTCGGTGATTTCGTCCCGCAATTCCTGGTTAGGAGCGAGTTCAGGAGCGCGCAGCCAGTAGTGGCCGACCATGCGCTGTTCGTCGGGATTGGCGATCGCACCCTGTTCTAAAGCTGTCATATCTTGGAAAGCGCGCTCAAATTTTGCTTCTAGACCTTTGAGAAAAGCCTCATCGAAGGGAATCCGACTGACATCGAGATAAAGTTCTAGGTTAGGGTGATAGTATAACCAATCTTGGTAACGTTGCCAGAGTTGCAGATTATCCATAAAAAAAAGCGAAATTTTTGTTTAATTACTCGTTTAGGGGAGATAGGATTCTATCCTCTCCAATCATCATACAGGTAGTTTTAGGCTAGAAGATGACGGTTAAGCATATATTAGGGGTTGGCAAAATACTAACAGTGACTGAACTATCCCCTAATTGTTCGGTTTGCTGGTGTTGGCTGTTGATTTTTTAACCGGTCCTATGGCTATCTACTCATCTCCTCTCAAAATCGGTAACTTAGAAGTGCATAGCCGCGTCTTGCAATCACCTTTATCCGGTGTCACCGATTTAGTTTTTCGGCGCCTGGTGAGACGCTTTGCTCCTGATTCGATGCTCTATACCGAGATGGTCAATGCGACAGAAATCTCCCAGCTGCAAGAGTTACCGCAATTGATGGTTATCGGGGACAAAGAACAACCAATTAGTATGCAATTATTTGATTGCCGTCCCGATTTTATGGCTGTGGCGGCGGAAAAAGCGGTTAAAGAAGGAGCGATGACCATCGATATTAATATGGGTTGTCCTGTTAATAAAATTACTAAAAAAGGCGGTGGCTCTTCGCTTTTACGACAGCCAGAAATTGCCGAGCAAATTGTTAGGGAAGTGGTGAGAGCGGTATCGGTGCCGGTAACGGTGAAAACTCGCTTGGGATGGAACGCTCAGGAGATTAATATTATCGATTTTGCCCGTCGTTTAGAAGATGCGGGAGCGCAAATGTTGACCCTGCACGCACGCACTAGGGAACAGGGTTATCACGGGGCGGCCGATTGGCAATGGATTAAACGGGTGAAGGAGGTTTTATCGATTCCTGTCATCGCTAATGGTGATATCGTTTCTGTGGAAGCGGCGATTAATTGTTTGGAATTTACCCGGGCCGATGGGGTGATGTGTTCGCGGGGAACCCTCGGTTATCCCTATTTGGTGGGGGAAATCGATTATTACCTCAAAACAGGCAAAAAGTTGCCGAAACCCACCTCTATTGACCTGTTAAGCCTAGCTAAAGAGCATTTACAGGGGCTATGGCTATACAAGGGACAACGCGGCATCTGGCAAGCCAGGAAACATCTGGCTTGGTATTGTCAGGATTTTACCGGTGCGGCGCTTTGGCGTGATCGGTTTTCGCGGATCGAATCCCTGGGGGAGGGCTGTGATTTAATTGATGGAGCTATTGCCCAATTAAACCTTGAAAACGAGAATATTTAGGGTTTGCGGCAAAAAGTTTGTTGGTGGGGTTAGGAGTCGGTCGTCGGTCGTCTCCGAATCGGTCGGGGAAGTCAGAAAAACAGAATGACCTCGCGCGCCTGGAAGCGGAAACCTTTGTGTTCTCGCGTAGCGAGCGCTTTGGGTTCGCCTCCGGAAAGTGCCAGGGTTTTGAGTCCCTAATTTCTCAACGTTTGTTTCTGGCACTTTTTTAGCCCAAAAAGTGCCAAAACCCTTTTCTAGCAAAGCTTCCAGTAATATTAAGCCAACCCTACTTAAGCAATCAAACCAGAGAGGAGATTAAGGCAAAAATTAACAGGGCTACGGTGGCGGGAATGTTCAACAGAACGATTGAGCGGCTGTTAATGGCCTTGAACTCAATCACATACAACCACAACCAGCACAACCACCACAACCGCCATCACTGTCGCCATCACTGCCGCCACTGCCGCCATCACCGCCGCTACTAGCAACGGCTGTGGGAGTCAGCATTTGATACAGGTCTGCTAAAGCCATATCCGCCATCAGAACTGTTGCTCCAAAAAACGCCACCGCAAGTACAAGTTCAGAATCGCTGCTATTGGCTGTTTTTAAATGTTGTAAGCGATTTGTTAAATCATCAAAAATGATCTCTCCATAACGGCTGCGCTGTGGTTTGACAAAAAACCTTGCTCCCAAAACTAGAAGCCCAAATATACAGATGAGAAGTAAACCAACGGGCTTATCGCGAGAAATTCCCACCGCCATTTTGTACAAGCCTATTCCTAGAAGAATAACCACAATCAATGATGGATAAATTTGCGCTTTGAATGCTTGGGCATCGCTCAGAAACAAACCAAGTTGTTCTAGGCGGGAACGAATGCTATCTTTCATTCCTGTAGACTTCTGGAAAACCTGTTCAATTGCCCCATCAGTGACCAAAATATCTTGGGCGACCGCCTTTTCTACAGGATCGGCAATAGCATCGATCTTTCCTGTCACCACCAGTTTGCCTTCTTTTAATACCTCCACATAGCCTTGTTTTACCAAACTGGCGATTGCGGCCATAATCAGGCGATGATTGCCCCCCGCCAAGAAAGCTATCTCGTAAGTATTTAAATCAGGTTGCTGATTTATATTAGCGCTAACTAGGCACAGGGAAAAACGTAGCCAGGCTGCCAAAGCGATTCCCATCACTACTAGGAAAATATAGAAGGTTAAAAATTCCGAACCTGTAAAATTGATTGGGTTAGGAATTTGGGAGATTATCTGACAGCTAGTTATCATCAGCGAAAGGAAGACTAAAAAGGTAAAGATGCCTATTTTTCGCAGTTGTGGTTTCAAGAAGATTGTCAAATTAGGTTTTGACAAGACCCAGCTTTGTTGAGTGTTGATCCGGATAAAATGCAAATCTCGCCCGAATCGGTCTTTGGGTTTAGGCCAAATATCTATTGGAGGAATATGTCCAAAAAACTGTTCGTAACTTTCTAGCGTCTTGCTATACCAACTGCCAAATTTTAATTGCTCGGATGAACCCCCACGAGTCGGCTCGTGATGTAATGTGGTTTGCAAAATTTTGGGACAGAACTCTTGCCAGTACAATCGCGTATAGGTCAGATGTAAATGCCAAACTTGATCGATTTGGTCGGATGGCGTGACCGGATGTCCTGCTGCAACGGCTAGAAATATAAACTTTTTGTATTCCTCGATCGCTCTCTGAGTATAGCCTAAGGACCAGCCGTTATCTTTTGCTAATCGTTGGCTGAAAGATAATTGACTATCTGGCCGATCCAAGGCAAATGCCTGAATTCTTTTATATAGCTCTATCTGTTGAAAGTTCATCGTCCCTAATGGGCTATCCATAAACCGGGCCTCCCGAAAAAAACTGTTTCTAGTCGTTTATTTAGGCCGAAGAGGCTTAACTATGCGTGAAGTTTAAATTTCTTTACCGAAAAATTGGGTTGAAAGCCTCGCCCTTTGAGGGCGACTTTATAGGATGTATGATATTAAGAATAGGGGGCCGGGTAAGCAACCGCTTAAAAAACCCAGTCATCAACCGATGAACGCACCTTGAAAACTAGAGTTATCGGGTTCTATAGGGGAATGCTCCTATAGGTAAAAGCTCTAAGCGTCAAGTACCAGAGAAACCAAATAAAATACCAGTGGTCGCTTTAATATCACCTGAATAGTCGGTTTTTTGTGTCTTTCCCGAGACTATCGGCTGCTACCACTGGTTTGCTGTTGTTTGTTGTTGTAATCCGAGGAAATATAGTCCTTGCGTTCCCAAGCGCCTGAACTGCATTCGTCTCTATAGTAGAAATTGTAACAGACAATACCCATTTTGTGTAAAAAAAAGTAAACAATTTGGTAAAAAATTATTTTTTGCGGTAATCCTCAACCCTCTGAGGACAGCCCCAGATTACCGTTTCCTGTTTGTAAACCACCATACCGGGCTTTGCGCCCTTGGGTTTATAGACGTATTTGGGACGGGTATAGACGACGGGAACCTGTTCACTATGGCGAGCGCGGCTATAATAAGCGGCGTAATCGGCGGCAAATTGCAGATCGGCGGCTTCTGGAACTGTACCGGGGGTTAAACGGAGTAAAACGTGACTACCAGCGATTTCTTGACTATGAAACCAGATATCGTAATCGCTGGCGCTACGAAAAGTTAGCCGATCATTTTGACGGTTATTTCTGCCAATCCATAATTCTACTCCAGAGGGAGTAGTAAAGCGCATGGGTTCGGATTCTTTATTATTCGCCCGATTACGCCGGTAATTGCTTTCTAGATACTTCTGTTGGATTAATTCTTCTTGTATCTCGTCTAGGGCCTCTAAATCTTCGCTGCTGCTATAATTTTCTAGTTGACTTAAACTCGATCGCACTTGTTCGAGATAATTAATTTCACTGACCACTTCCTCTAATAAAGGTTCCACCGCTAACCGGGCCCTTTTTAATTTCTGATGTTGTTTATAAAAATATTGGGCATTCTGCACGGGATTTCTTTCGGGATCGAGAGGAATAATTACAGGTTTTCCTGTCTGGAAATCCGCCAAACTAATGCTAGTCATTCCCTGCTGTATTTGCTGCAGATTTGCCATTAATAAATCCCCTTGCTCTTTATAGCGATCGGCATGAGCAGATTCTGCTAGTCTTGTTTGAAATCCCGCCGCTTTAGTTTGCAGTTTAGTCAGTAAAGAGGTGACTTTTTGGTTTAATTTTTGCTGTAGTTGTCGAAAGCTTTCTTGATTAATTTGGTCGCTATAATAACGGTTTAATAATTCTTGAACATTTTTAGCCGCTGCCAGTATCTCCCCACCGATAACTGTATAACCTTCTCTTGTCCATCCGGGTTGAAAGGTTTTATTTTCGAGCATTTTTAACCATTCTTGCCAAGCTGAAAAGAGCTTTTCCCAATCGTTATTATCTAACTGATCCGTGTTTAATTTCGGGTTAATCTTGGCTTTTTGCAACAGCGATCGAGCGATGACTGGACTAACACCACGATAGGTACTAACTAACTGTTTTTCGATAGTTTTAGGGATTAAACTAACTCTTGCTTGCCAACTGCTCAAGGATTCTTCTAAACTGGGATCTGTTGCCAATAAAACGGGCGGTAGTTGATAGATTTGTCCGGTTTGTACGGTGCGAACACTAGACTGGGTGGCATTGACTTGATGGGCAACGGTGACAATTTGATTGTCAGCCGCAGTTAAAATAACATTGCTATATTTGCCCATAATTTCTATATACAAATGCCCCAGGGCCGGATCATCGGGACGTTGGGCAAATTGCAGATCGATGACTCTTTCCCACGGGGCAACAAATGCTAATTTTGTTAGCGCAAAACCATTGAGTTGATGACGCAATTGATCGCTGAAAGTGAAGGTATCAGGGACTTTTGGCGGTGGATCACCAATATGCAGCCGCGCTCCTTGGGGATGCCAAGAAATAATTAACCATCCCTTGCGATCGAAGGTTCGTAAATAGAGGGCGATCGTTTGGCGATCAATTTGATACACTTGTTCTAGTCTCGCCGGCAGCCAAGTGGCGGCAATTTCGGCACAAGTGGCGCTGAGGGTGGTAAAGTCTACGGATTGCATTTTCAGTTATCAGTTATCAGTTATCAGTTATCAGATTTGAGTTTTAAGTGGACAGTGTTATCTAGCAGTTGCCGTTTTCTCTTCACTGATGACTGATTACTGTTCACTGAAAAGCCACCTAACCTCGATCACCTTTTTACTTTTTACTTTTGTAAAAGGGTTTTTTAACGACGGTAGCGGGGTAGGTGGTGCCGCGGATTTCCACTTCGATCGCCTGTCCGATCGAGGCGAAAGGTGTGGGAAGATAGGCTAAAGCGATCGCTGTGTTCAAAGTTGGTGATAAAGTGCCACTGGTAACTTTACCCACCGCTTCCCCGGCGAATACTACCGGATAATCGTGACGGGCGATATGTTTGCCGGACATCTGCAATCCCACCAAGCGCCGATTCACACCATTAAGTTTTTGGTCTTCAAGGACATCACGACCGATAAAATCGCCTTTTTCTGGCAGATGAACCAACCAATTTAAGCCTGCCTCTAGGGGACTCGTGCTATCGTCGATATCCTGTCCATAAAGGGCTAAAGCTGCCTCTAAACGCAGGGTATCCCGCGCTCCTAAACCGCAGGGAGTCACCCCTAAATTTAAGAATTCCGTCCAAAGTTGCTGTCCGATTTCAGGAGCGGCCATAATTTCAAAGCCATCTTCTCCCGTGTAACCGGTCCTAGCGATAAAAACTTTTTCCCCGAAAAGCTGGCTTTCCCAGTGATTAAATAGGCCAAAATCGCTTAATTTTTCCCCGATCAAGGGCTGTAAAATTGTCGCCGCCTTGGGTCCTTGCAGGGCGATTAAGACCCTTTCTTGGGATAAATCCTTTAATTTGACCCCCGATCCCTCTAAATTGCCTAAAATCCACTCTCGATCTTTATCGGTGGTTGAGGCATTAACAATTAATACGCCTTGGCTTTCGCTTTGGTAGTAAAAGATAATATCATCGATAATACCACCGTCCGGGTTAAGTAAAACGCTATACTGCGCCTTTCCTGCCCTTAAACGGGCTAAATTAGAGGGAACTAGGGTTTGGAGAGATTGAACCAGATTATCGCCAGTTAAGATAAATTTGCCCATGTGGGAAATGTCAAACATCCCGACACCGTTGCGGACAGCATTATGTTCGATTTTTAGGCCGCTAAACTGTATCGGCATCTCCCAACCCGCAAAAGGGGTAAATTTGCTGGTTTGTTGGGCAATTAGGTCGTATAAGGGGGTACGAATAGCGGGGGGAGTTGCTTCTTGGTTAGCCACGGTGATCTCGATCGAATGGTTTTCTGCCTAGAGTAGCATAGCAGTTATCAGTTATCAGTGACCAGTTATCAGTTATCAGTTATCAGTGACCAGTAAACAACCCCAGTTCGGGTTAAGCAGCGGGGGGTAAAGCCCATTCCATCTTCAAGGAGGGTTTTTTCGGCTGGTGACAGTAAGCAATCAAACCACAGAGAAGATTAACGCAAAAATTAACAGGGCTGCGGTGGCGGGAATGTTC
>NZ_JADBUP010000038.1:0-18322 GCF_020245605.1 Microcystis sp. M061S2
CTTCCGTGACATCGGTAAATACTTCTTTGTCTAAAAAAGTAATCGAGTCCCTATCTAAATAATCGATCAATTGAGGAAAAAACAACTCAATAAATTCGACAAAAAAGGTCGAGATTAACTCCTTAAATAAGCGATCATGGTTAATATTATTAGTCATGTAATATCATCTTACCGAATCTGAGCGATGAATGACTACTCTTCTCTATTATATTCTGAAAAGTCTGTTTTGGCAGCAGATTGTTATGACCTCACCCCCTAACCTACGAGGAGAGGGGGAACTACGAAAAGAGGGGGATACTTTCCCTGTTAACCTTTCTCTTTCAACTAAAAACCCTCCGAAGCAATCTTACTCCTTGTCATGGCGAAGATGCGATCACCAGACAAGGACAATTTTAGCGGCTGATTGCCAAAAGGCGATCACTAATACCCTAAGTCATAAATCATGATTAATAATTGAGCGAATGTCTTGTATAAATTGCGATGGCGTTTGCATAATTATTCCTGTTTGTTCAGCGACTTGTGACCTAAAATCTTAGGAGTCACTGATAATTGCTGATTGTCGGTATTGCTGCATAAGTGCGTAAAAGCTGATAGGATAACGAACGGAAAAAATATAGATTGTCAAGGCGCGAAAAATCGCTACAATCATTCCAGCAGAGGTGATAGTAATCCCTCGATCATCCATTTGTTAATGATCGCTAACGATGAGACAAACTCGGTTTTCAGCAAGCGGTTTCGAGACAGCGAACCCGTGAGTTTACCGGTCGATCGTGGACGGTGAGCTTGTCGAATCCGTCGATCGAGCCGCCACATTTCGACAAGCTCAATGACCACTTGCCTTTTTTCGGAGTTGATCGAACCATGTTGCAAGGATGGATTCAAATCGCGCTCACGATCCTGATAATCGTGGCGATCACCCCCTTTTTCGGGCGGTATATGGCGAGGGTGTTCATGGAACGGAGAACCCTACTCGACCCACTGTGCGATCGAGTCGAGAGTCTTCTTTACAACTTCGTCGGGGTGAAAGGGAAAGAGAATATGACCGGCTGGCAGTACCTCCGCGCCGTTCTCTACAGTAACGCGGTGATGGCAATTCTGGTTTTTTCCCTGATTGCGGGCCAAGGATTCCTTCCCCTCAACCCGACGGGGATCCCCGCCCCTTCTTGGGACACCACGCTACATACGACGATTTCCTTTATCACCAACAGTGACCAACAGCATTATTCTGGAGAAACCACCCTCAGCTATGGGAGTCAGATCTGGGGTCTTGGCTACCAGATGTTCACTTCGGCCGGAACCGGTCTAGCGGTGGGGATCGCCTTTATTCGGGGACTGACGGGGCGACCGTTGGGCAATTTCTATGTGGATCTGATCCGAGCGATCACCCGTATCCTCTTACCGATCTCGATCGTGGGGGCAATTGCCCTGATCATCGCCGGAGTCCCGGAAACCCTCGCTGGCCCGGCGATCTTGCCGACGCTAGAAAACCCCAACCTCAGTCAGGCGATCGCCCGCGGTCCAGTGGCCCACTTCGAGATTATTAAGGAATTGGGAGAAAACGGCGGCGGCTTTTTTGCCAGCAACTCAGCCCACCCCTTTGAAAACCCGAACGGATTCGTCAATCTGGTGCAGTTGGTGGCGATTCTCTCGATTCCCACCTCCCTGATCTATACCTACGGTGTTTTCGCCGATAATCTCAAGCAAGCTCGATTAATCTATCTAATTCCCCTCGGTATCTTCATCGGCTTTACGATCATCACAGCGATCGGAGAATATAACGGCAACCAGGCGGTTAACTCCCTGCTAGGGGTCGATCGAGCGGTTAACTTCGAGGGTAAAGAAGTACGCTTCGGTTGGGCGCAATCGGCCCTGTACGCAGTAACTACCACGGCCACCATGTGCGGTGCGGTGATCGCCATGCACGATTCCTTGATGCCGAACGGCGGCTTCGCCACCCTCTCGAATCTGTTCCTGCAAATCGTCTTCGGCGGCCAGGGAACAGGCACCGCCTACCTGTTTGCCTATCTGATCCTGGCGGTATTCGTCACTGGGCTAATGGTGGGACGAACCCCGGAATTCCTGGGGCGCAAAATCGAGAAGCGGGAAGTGGTGTTAGCGAGTTTTTTAATTCTGCTGGTTCACCCGATCGCCATCCTCATCCCCGGAGCGATCGCCCTTGCCTTTCCCGACTTTCAAGGCATCAGTAACCCCGGCTTTCACGGATTATCTCAAGTTATCTACGAGTACGCTTCCGCCGCCGCCAATAACGGGTCGGGATTCGAGGGACTGGGGGATTCCCAACCCGCACCGCTTGCGATCGCATCTGGGGCGAAACCGACGATGACCGCTCTCTGGTGGAATCTGAGCGCCTCCTTTAGTTTACTGGCTGGACGGTATATTCCGATCGCCGCCCTGCTCTTGTTAGCCGATGGGATGTCCCGCAAACAACCGGTTCCCGCCACCACCGGAACCCTCCGCACCGATACCGGACTCTTTACCGGCGTGACGGCGGGGGTGATTTTAATTCTCGGTGCGCTCACTTTCTTGCCGATATTAGCCCTCGGGCCGATTGCGGAAGCCTTTCAAATCACCAGGATGATCGGCTAGGAGTTTGGATAATTTATGAGAACGAACAAAGGAAATTCTAAATCCTCCCGCCCGTTGCGAGTGCCGAGAGGTCGCCGGGACGACCGCCGCCATACCCCCAAGGTAAACCGGACAGGTCTCTATCAAAGCGCGATCCGGCAGTCCTTCCTCAAACTCGACCCGCGCATCGCCGTGCGTAACCCGGTTATGTTCGTGGTCTGGTTAGGAACGATCGTCACGGCTCTGGTGACGATCGACCCGCATCTATTCGGCACGATCGCCGGGGAGAGGGGACAACAACGGCTACTTAACGGCATCATCACCCTCATCCTCTTCTTCACGGTGCTGTTCGCCAACTTCGCCGAGGCGATCGCCGAGGGACGGGGAAAAGCCCAGGCCGATGCCCTGCGCTCCACCCGCAGCGACACGATCGCCAGGAAAATCCTTGCCGACGGCTCGATCGAGTCGGTCAGTTCCACGGCCTTGCGTCGGGGCGATCGGGTAAAACTGGTGGCCGGGGACGTGATTCCCGCCGACGGGGAAGTGATCGAGGGAATCGGTTCGGTGGATGAATCGGCGATCACCGGAGAATCGGCCCCCGTCCTCAAACAACCCGGCACCGACATCGCCAGTTCCGTCACCGGCGGCACCAGGCTTCTCTCAGACGAGTTGACGGTGCGGATCGCTCAAGATCCCGGCCAGGGTTTTATCGATCGCATGATCGCTCTCGTGGAAGGGGCCGAGCGCACGAAAACCCCCAACGAGATCGCGCTGACGGTACTTCTGGCCGTGTTAACCCAAGTCTTTTTAATTGTCGTGGCCACGATTCCCTCGATCGGGAACTATATCGCCAGTTTTCTAGACACGAGCCTCGGGCCGGCGGTCGCGGATACTTTTCGGGCCGGTTCCAGTATCGCCATCTTGATCTCCCTCCTCGTCGCCCTCATTCCCACGACGATCGGCGGTTTATTGAGCGCGATCGGCATCGCTGGCATGGATCGTGTGGCTCAGTTTAACGTCATCGCCACCTCCGGGCGCGCGGTGGAAGCCTGCGGCGACGTGAATACCCTCCTTCTCGACAAAACGGGAACAATCACCCTCGGCAACCGGCTGGCTGACGAATTTATCCCCGTGAACGGTCATAACCTCGAGGAATTAGCCCGCATCTGTCTAGCGGCCAGCCTTTTCGACGAAACCCCGGAAGGACGCTCGATCGTTGCCTTAGCCCGGAATTTGGGCGCGAACCTCTCCATCGATGGCCAACCCGGCGAGGGAATCGAATTCTCCGCTCGTACCCGCATGAGCGGCACCGATAGGGACGGCGAGGAATACCGTAAGGGAGCCGTAGACGCGATTAAAGGTTTCGTCCGTTCCCGCGGTGGTTCCGTTCCCGAGACCCTTGATCAGGCACAGGAAAGGGTTTCCCGTTTGGGGGGAACTCCCCTGGCCGTCTGTCGGGGTAACGATATCTACGGGGTGATCTATCTCAAAGACATCGTGAAGCCTGGATTAAAAGAGCGTTTCGACCAATTACGGCGCATGGGTGTCAGAACGATCATGCTCACCGGCGACAACCAGATCACGGCGGCGGTGATCGCGGCGGAGGCGGGGGTGGATGATTTTATCGCCGAGGCCACCCCAGAAGATAAGATCGAGGTGATCCGTCGCGAGCAATCCCAGGGCAAGTTAGTTGCCATGACGGGAGACGGTACCAACGACGCACCCGCACTGGCCCAGGCTAATGTCGGTGTGGCGATGAACTCCGGAACCCAAGCGGCGAAGGAGGCTGCCAATATGGTGGATCTCGATTCTGACCCGACCAAGCTGATCGATTTAGTGACCATCGGCAAACAGTTATTAATTACCCGCGGCGCCCTGACCACGTTTTCGGTAGCTAACGATATCGCTAAGTATTTCGCCATTATCCCGACGATTTTCGCCGCTGCCGGGATCGGTGCTTTAAACATTATGGGTTTGAAAAGTGCTCAATCGGCGATCGTCTCGGCCCTGATCTACAATGCCCTGATTATCCCCGTTTTGATTCCCCTAGCACTTAAAGGCGTTCAATTTCGCCCGCTCACCGCCGACCAACTATTGCGGCGCAATATCCTCATCTACGGCGTGGGAGGCATGATTGCGCCGTTTATTGCTATTAAGATTATTGATGAGATAATTTCAGCGATCGGGTTGAGGTAATGGGAAAATCGGCAATATTTAAGCCTAGTTTATTCGGATTGAAGCACTCGAATCGGGATTTTAGCCAAAAAGAAACCTGGGGTAAAAATCAATTTAACTCCTCATTTCCAGCTTCTTTGTGCGCTTACTTAGATGGTAAAGGACTGAAAAATGTATATCTGAAACTTGATGAAAATTTAAAAATTCAACCGGCGGAGTTAAGTACACAAGAGTTATACGGTCTAGCTCCCGATTCCGATCATTTATTTTATGCTTTCGAGAGTCAATTTAGAGGAGGGAGCAAAATGATCACAATCGATTTATTTGCTGGTTGTGGTGGTTTATCTTTAGGTTTCCAGAAAGCGGGGTTTACTATTGTGGCTGCATTTGATAATTGGATACCTGCTATAGATGTCTATAGCAATAACTTTAGTCATCCGATATTTAATGTCGATTTATCTAGAGAATCTAGCCAAGAAATATTGGCTCACTATAATCCTGAGATTATTGTCGGCAGCCCTCCTTGTCAAGACTTTTCCAGTGCCGGTAAGAGAAACGAGGGTTTAGGACGAGCGAATCTAACGCTCACATTCGCCGAAATTGTAACTGGAGTAAGTCCGCAATGGTTTGTTATGGAAAATGTGGATAGAATTGAGAAAAGTAAAATACTCACTCAAGCAAAACAAATTTTTAAAAGCCATGGTTATGGTTTAACTGGAAAAGTTATTAATTCTTGTTACTGCGGAGTTCCTCAAACTAGAAAAAGATATTTTCTGATCGGTAAAATGAACGAAGAAGATGATTTTTTAATCGATGAAATCAATGAAAATTTATCAAGTCAACCTCTGACTGTATTTGACTATATGGGCAAAGAATTAGATATAGAATACTATTATAGACATCCTAGAAGCTATCAAAGAAGGGCGATATTCAGTATTTATGAACCTAGCCCTACTATTCGAGGAGTAAATCGACCAGTTCCCAAAACCTATCGACAACATCCCGGTGATGCTTGTCATCTTCATGAAAAATTAAGACCGTTAACAACGAGCGAGCGAAGCTATATCCAAACTTTTCCTAAAGACTTTATTTTTGCTGGAACAAAATCTAATCTAGAACAAATGATTGGCAATGCTGTCCCTGTTAATCTGGCTAGATATGTAGGCCAATGTATTCTTAACTATGAATTGAAAAAGGGCAAAAAGACAACCTATCGACAACTACAGCTAAGTAAGTGGTTATAATTAAATTGAAAATAGATTTTGTCTTTGATCCCCCCTTAATCCCCCCTTGATAAGGGGGGTGTCGATCCCCCCTTAATCCCCCCTTGATAAGGGGGGTGTCTGATAATTTTTGACAACCACAGCTATTTTCTTGATTTACTGGCAAAAACAAATCTCCAAAAAACTCTAATTCTTATGAAAGCATCCCTTAGAAAATACCGATTTTTCTGGTATATTTTCTTAAATTTCTGTCTAACAATTCTTTTCTCCTCCATCGTTCAAGCTTCTACGGGAAGCACTATCGATAGGTGGCAAGCTTCTGCGTTAACCCTTTTAGGATTAGTCGCCTTTGCTTTATTTATCTACCTATTCCTTGTCATCTTTGTACCAGAGAGGTTTTAATCATGAGTTTTGCACGCGAGGCCGGTAGAGCCATCCGTTCTACCCTAGTTCTCTGGGTGATCACTGCGCTGATCTATCCTTTCTCGATGATCGCCATCGGTCAAATTCTTTTTCCCCGGCAAGCAAACGGGAGTTTGATCACCAATAATCAAGGTCAAGTGGTGGGTTCGGCTCTAATTGGGCAACCTTTCACCAGCGATCGCTATTTCAATAGTCGTCCGAGTACCACCGCCTACAGTACAGCTGATCCGAAAAACGATCCTAACAAAGTCCTGCAAACCGGGATTTCGGGAGCGAGTAACCTGGCCCCCAGTAACCCCGTGTTGATCGAGCGAATTAAAGGAAAACCCAATCCCGATCCAGCGAAAGCTGTAGAGGGGGAGATTCCCCGATTAGAGAAAGCGGCAATTAAACCCACCGCGGATCTAGTATATACCTCCGGATCGAGTCTCGATCCCCACATCACCCCGGAAGCCGCCAGAGCGCAGATCGATCGGGTGGCGCGGGTGAGGGGATTACCGACGAATCAAGTGGAGATCCTCGTTACCAAAAACACCGATGGTCGCTTTCTCGGCATCTTCGGCGAACCGGGGGTTAACCTGCTGAAACTGAATTTGGCTCTAGATGCGATCGCCAATACCCGATAGGGTTTCTGATACTAAATCCTGTTTAAAAGGTATAGGCAAGTGGGAAGAGAGAGTTTGCCTTTAAAAACCCCAAGTTAGTAGATTTACAAAAATGGGATGCAGCCGCTAAAAAACTAACTGGGAGAGGATTGTTTACCTGATCTTACCTTGGGATTCACATTTAAAACCTTCATCGTGCCAAGCTTCTAAATCAACGGAATTTAAGGGAATGACTTGCCAACAGGGGGGATAGATTAATTGTCCCACAAAAGCCCAAATTATACTTCTAGTCACATCTAATCCAGTTTTTAGCTTTGATTCCTGATTACCCGGAATACCAATTTCTCTGACTGCATCGATTTCTACTGCTATACCGTGGGATTGCAAGTGAATTTCTGCTAACCATTGAGCGCGAGGTAAATGAGTAGGAGAGGTGACAACTTTTACTTTATGTACTCCCCATTGTTTTAAAATTGGCACAGCAAAGAAAAAATTGCCGAAGGTAGAATCGGCACACTTTTCTAACCAGACGTTAGTTTTTGGTGCTTTTGCCTGTTCAAATAGTAATAAAATACAGGGGTCTTCCGAGCCTTGGGAAATTAAAATCGGTATATCGGGGTATTGCTGGGCTAGATTGGCTACATAAATTTCCCGACGAATGCTGCCCCCCAAAACTAAGATGGCCTCAACGGGTTTTTGTTGATTAATTGGCCAGCGGATGGCTAAATTAATCGCTAAATTAAGGATAATAAACCCAAAAACTGCCACCAGAGTTAGTTTTAACCATCTTTGCCAATTTCGGTGTTTACGCGCAACATTTTTCGGTTTTTTCGCCATTGTTTAGAGACGGTGTAACAATTGTGCTTTGATAATTTTTTCTGCGGGGTTGAGTTTGACTAATTGTGAACCTGTCCCGTCTTTACCCGTAACTGTCACAGTTTCTACCTCTAAGGGCAGTTTTCGATTCTGATTGGTACTTAATAACACTATACTCCCCGCCTGCGCCGCTACCATAGCCGCTAAACTATCCTGTTTGTTGACGAATTGTAAAGCGGGTGAACCAAGATCGCCTAATTGTGATAGACGTAAATTCTCGATCGCCAGTCTTTTTCCGTAACCTAATCCCGAAATCAGCAGCAGATTTTCCCGATGGGGGAGAGAAACACAGCCGGCTAGATGTTCCCCGTAGCGCAATCGCAAAATTGCTAAACCCTGAGCGGATTTACTCATCATTGGCAATAATTCCTCTCGCACGGGATAACGCAACACCCGACCGCTGCTGGTGGCGATCGCTAAGTCGAGGCCCTCGTGAGTAAAAATAGCACCATATAGGCGATCGTCTTCTTTCAATTTCATCAGGGACAAACCCCGACTACCAACCCCCTCTAATTCATCGATGGGAAGCCGCTTTATTCGCCCCTGTTGACTCAGTAAAAGCAATTCTTGATTTTTTTGAGGTTCTGTCAAGAAAAATTGATTTAACACGGCTTCTGACTCTTTTTGGGCGGTTTTGGTCAGCAGACTGGAGATTAACACTGGTTGATTCGCTTGCGGGGGGACTTCCCGGGTAGCAATCGGGTAAGCTTTAGCATTATCGAGGATAACTAGGAAATTTTCCCGTTTTTCGATCGCCTGTTGATAGATAATTAAACCCCGGTCCGGCGCTCGCTCTTCCGGCGTCGTCCAACTAATTTTATCTTCGGCATCAAGCAATAAAATCGCATTTTCTGGGGGTTCTTGGGGCGTAAATAGGCTTAAACTCGGTGCATTCTCACTCTCAGGCTTTTTCTTAACTTTATTCTCCTGTTTTTTAACTTCTGCCTTCAAAGAGGGTGTGGGGTGTGGGGTGTGGGGTGTGGGGTGTGGGGTGTGGGGTGTGGGGAAGGAAACCTCTTTCATCTGTGGGGGTGAAAATTTTTTCATCGGGACTGTCTCCTGTTTTTTCACCACAGAATCCTGTTTCTTCCCTGCTGTCTCCTGTCTCCTGTCCCCCGACTTGCCGGTGCGAATTTTTGTCCGTCTGCTATCGGCGAATTTTTTCTTTAAAGAGCGCAATTCTTTTTTCAGAGACTTGAGAAACTCCTGACGGTTATGGAGGAGGGTTTCTAACTGTTGAATTTTTGTTTGTAATTCCGTCGCTTCCGTCTCTAACTTTTGTCTTTCCAAACCAGTTAAACGACGTAGGGGCATAGCCAAGATAGAATCAGCTTGTGCGTCACTAATGCCCAATTCTGCCTGAAAACGATACTTAGCCGTCGTCCCATCGGGAGCATTTTTGAGAATATCCACCACTCGATCGATATTCTGCAAAGCTAATAATAAACCCTCCACTAGGTGTAAGCGATCGCTGGCCTGTTGCAACTCGTCGCCATACTGACGGGTGAGAGTTGTTTCTCGAAAGCGCAAGAATTCCTGTAAAACTTGTTTTAACGATAACTGCCGGGGTTGATTATCGACCAAAGCGAGGATAATCGCCCCAAAATTAGTCTGTAGGGCCGTTTGTTGGTATAAAGCCGCCAAAACCTGCTGCGGTTGACTTTCCCGCTTTAATTCAATCACCACCCGAATGCCTTCGCGATTGCTTTCATCGCGGATATCGGCAATTCCCTCCAATTTCCCTAAATTGACTAATTCAGCGATTTTTTCAATCCATGCCGCCTTATTCACCTGAAAAGGCAACTCAGTAACCACAATTGCCGTCCTTTCCCTTCGGCGCTTGCCCTCAATGATAATTGTTTCAGTTTTGGCCACTCCGCGCACGGGAATAATCCCCCTACCAGTGCGATAAGCCTCGCGAATACCGGTATCATCTAAAATCTCGCCTCCCGTGGGAAAATCGGGCCCGGGGATAATTTCTACTAACTTTTCCTCGCTTAAATCGGGATTATCAATCAAAGCGATTAAACCTTCCACCACTTCCCCTAAATTATGGGGAGGAATATTAGTCGCCATCCCCACCGCAATACCAGAACAACCATTAAGAATGAGTATCGGTAACTGAGCGGGTAAAACAACGGGTTCCTGTTGAGAATTATCAAAATTACTGCTAAAATTAACGATAGCTTCGCTAATTCCCCCTAAAACCGCCTGATCACCGATGCCGGCCAAACGGGTTTCTGTGTAACGCATGGCCGCCGGGGGGTCGTTATCGATCGAACCAAAGTTACCATGGCCCGATAAAAGTGGGTAACGACTGGAAAAATCCTGTACCATACGAACCAGTGCTTCGTACACTGACTGATCGCCGTGGGGATGATATTTACCCAACACGTCCCCCACCACCCGCGCACATTTACGAAAAGGGCGATCGGGGGTTAAACCGAGTTCGTGCATAGCGTATAATATGCGACGATGTACTGGTTTTAGTCCATCGCGTACATCCGGCAAGGCTCGCCCCACGATCACACTCATGGCATATTCTAGATAGGAGCGTTCCATCTCTTGGTGTAAGGCCGTGGGTATAATTTGACCACTAGCTAAGAAATCCAGTTGTTTGGCCATGAGTCTCTCGTTTTCAATCTGTCTAGCTGTGAATCATAAGGCATTTTGCCCTTTTTAACCTTGTTTATCCCTGAGCTTCCCTATGACGACTGTTTTGATTGTAGAAGACGACCCGATAAATTTTCGCGTTTTTGCCAAAATTTTGACCAAACGAGGTGGTCTAGAGGTCAAAGGGACCGAAGATGTGGAAGAAGTGCTTCGTATTGCTCGGGATAAGGAAGCGGACGTGATCTTAATGGATGTCTCCCTCTCCCATAGTGTCTATGAAGGGAAAGCGGTAGATGGTATTAAAATCAGCCAAATTCTCAAAGCTAACCCCGAAACCGCCGATTTACCCGTTATTCTCGTCACCGCTCACGCTATGGAGGGCGATCGAGAGAATTTTCTCAAGCAGAGTGGGGCCGATGGTTATATTTCTAAACCGGTGGTTGATCACCAAGCTTTTGTTGATCAAATTTTGGCGATCATCGATCGGGATTCGGTCTAAGCTTTGAGTCTTCTTTTGTTAGTATATCAGTATTTATCTAGACCAGCTGCTTTCAGTTTACCCCTAACAGCTATCTCCCTAATCCTCCACTCTGCCATAGATGGCGTAGGGTCGATCGAGCGACCAGGCCCACATCTGATCCCCTAGGGAAAAATGCCACCATTCCCCCTTATGTCGGCTAAATCCCGCCTCCTCCATCACTTTAGCCAATAAAACTCGTTTTTGATGATAACTCTGTTCTTGCGGGCTTTTTGCGGCGATATAATAATCGGGATGCGATCGCTCTCCGATCTCATCGATTTCTCCCCCCATGTCGATCGCTTGTCCCTTCTCGTCCACTAGGGTAATATCGATCGCCGCTCCGGTACTATGGGGAGGCGGGGTGGCGGCATTATCGCTGGGAACCGCCCAAATAGTGTAAACTTCTGTTAAAATCGCTTGACTTTCTGCCTCCGATAGTTTCTCTTTGGCTAATCCTCTTGTGTCGAGGAGAGTCTGAAAAGTATAATCGACCATAAATTGTTGCACTTCCACCGGTCGATAGGCATCAAAAATCAAAATTTGCCAACCGGGTTGATAGACTTGCAGACGGTTTTGAGCGTCAATCAGGGGATTTAACACCCCTTGTCGCAAAAAATAGGGAGATTTACCCCGATAATTAGCCCCTAATTTCTCGTAAGCATGGGGAGAAGGGATAACAAATTTATCTGCGGGTATCGGTACTAGGGGTTCCCCACATTCACGAATAGGAATTTTTTGGTAGGGTTTCATCGCGTCGTCGGGAAATGGTAATTTTATTGATGGTCAACTCGATCGCCAGTTTACGGGTAAAATAAACCCGTTATTCTTCCTCCTCATCGGTTGTAGGGAATTTCATACTGGCCCAAGTTAACTGTTTTTGTGGGTCTTTTTCCGGTTCACTAAAACTCTCTTTGAGTTGTTCTTTCACCTGGGCAATATTACCACTTTGAGCGGCATTCTTTAGATCATAGACATAACGGGCATTTTCGATCGCTTCCTCTTTACTACGAGAACTAGACTCAAAGCATTTTTCTAGGTCTTTGTAAATACCCTTGCGAGAGATTTTTAGAAAATATTGACGTTCCGTATCGATAAGTTTAGCCAATAATTCTAGGTGCATGGAATCCTCGGCACAGATATCCGCGAGGATATCCCATTCTTCACTCCCCAAAAGATTATTATCCGCTCCCGGTCGCGGGTCTTGAAAAGTTTCTCCAGTCACTTGTTTATAAATCTTCGGTAATTGGTCATCAAATTCGTGCTTTTCTTCCCTCCAAATCCGGCGAATTTCGCTGAGTTCCTCCGTGGTAATTAGGGTAATATCTTTCATATCCTCTGGGGCATTAGTACGCACGCTCTCCTGTGCCTCTAATACCCTTCTCAGCCAATATTCCCGCCATTTTTTAGTATAAGGGCCGGGTATCGGTTCGATCGATATTTCTCCATTTAAGTTTCTTTCAAATAATTGTACTTTCCCAAAGATACGGCGAAAATCCCGTTTTGGTCGGTCATCTTCTATATCTAATTCGTTGCGAAGGTCTAAAAGTGGTTGTAACCATTCTTTTTCTTGGTCATTCTGTATCATTGCCTCCATCGATTTATCTTTATTTACCAACGTACACACCCAACAACCTAAGCGCGAATCTCCACAGCTAGGAGTGGAAGTATCTACCACTAGGGGACATTCATTATCCGCAGTCGCTCCTCGATACATTGCTAATAATTCTTTGTTATCTCCTCCCCAGGGATTTTCCCACTGCATTAAGTACAGCCATACTTCATCGTTGCGCCAGTCCTCAATAGGAGTATAGACAAGAGAATTAATCAAACTTGGTCGAGGACTCAGACGATCTCTCAATCTACCTTTTTCGTGTTTCGCCATGACATTGGCTCTCTTTTGGCTCTCAGCTTTACGCATTCCTAACACTAAAATAACTTCTCCACTTTCACGAACTACTTGTCGAATGAATTGATTAGCTGGATTAATTTTTAGTCGTTCAGTACACCATCTAAATCTTATTCTCGGTGCTGGATATCCTTTGCCAATCAAACAAACCCAATACCTTGCTAAAACTTCTGGATGTAATATATGAGCTTCTATTGGCATTTTTTGTTGTTCTGCCGCAGTTCTCAGTTGACTAATTGATTTATTTACCCATGCAGTGACTATCGGATTTTCTACCAAAGTATCTGTCGTTATGACGTAAACTTTTTTTTGTCTTTTTTCTTCTGGCAAACTAGCGATCGCATTCCAAACCAATTGTAAAACTGCTGTGCTATCTTTTCCCCAAGATACACCTATGATCCAGGGAATACTGTCTAGACAATATAACTCTTGTATTTCTTGAGTAATACTTTTGATATCTTCTACGAACTCCTCTATAGCACGATTAGGAAAAATAGAAGTTGTTTTTTCAAGCATAATGTTATTAACAAAAAGATCAACTAATTTCTAAAAATATTCTGACGATGCCATTGGATAGCTTCAGGTTTCGGATAGTGATCTTCTAGAGTGGGTAATAAAATATTCATACCATGAAAGTCTTTAATGGCTTTAGCATTAGGAGAAATTTCTTGAAAGTCTTTACTAATCATAATTTTGTATTGATCGTCAATAGTAAATAGTCCTTGATCGAATGCCCAATGATGATTTTTACAAAGAGATAAACCATTGTTTATCTGGTTATCATAGAATCTGGCAAAAGGTTTGATATGTGCGCCATCGACAATACTTTGTGTCAAGGAGTGGTTTACTTTAAGACCGCAAAAAGAGCATTGATAATCGTATAAATGGACGACTGATTTACGAAATAACGCATCTCTAACGATAGACTTTCTAAAATAATATTTTGTCTGTGTTTCTCCTTCATCTAAAACGCTACGATCTAGTTGAGTGTCATCATCTTGTTGTAAGACTTGATTAATTTCTAAAATATCTTCTAATTGCTTTTGACTAGAAGAAAACCAAGCTTCTATTAGAGTATCAATTAGCTGTCGTCTAGCTTCCGGTTCCTGTAAAAGTTTATACAATTCCTGATCTAAAATCGCATAATCTACATCTGCTCTAATTTTGGGAATAGTTTGAGGACGGCCACCAGTATAAATATCACTAAACTTTAGCTTCCAAAATCCGTCATTTTTTAGATGAAAGAATGGTAAAGCTAACCCACCTTTAAAAGTATCTGGGTTTAAACGCTTCCAATACTTATCAAAAGTATCGATTAAGTCATCAGAAATATATATTTTATTGTCTTGAATTTGAGAATCACTAATTAACTCAATTACTGATAATAATAAGATAGGCTTATAAGGTGCTTCACCACTTTGCTTAGACTTATTGACTTTAATTTTAGAAAATAAGTCACAATAATATTTTAAATTGCGTAGGGGAAGACTATCGACCATAGGGGGGGGGAGATATGCGGCTAAAAAAAGGAAACCATTACCAGCATACAGAAAAACATCCCACCGAGAGGAAAAAATATAGAAAGGCTAGAGAGATCCTCATAATAAAATCGATCGATCGCGGCTGACTAGCGATCGCAAGCCATAAAACATTTGTATTAATAAAAAAAGCGGGCTTGTGGAAGAGTAGTTAACCTAATAATAGCCACAGGTTAATTCTAGGGATTAGCTGAAAAAAATACTTTCCAACCGGCAGTAGCGATCGCACTTGCCAAAAGAATAATCAATGTCCAAACCTGATTTTTTTGGGTTCCTTCCACTGATTTTAGGCGATTATCGATGCCCTCAACCTTTTCGGTTAACTTTGCCTGTCCTACCTCTAGCTTATTTAACCGTTCGTCGATTTTGTCAAATTTTTGGTTAACATCTTTTTGGAGACTGTCAATTTTCCCCTCAATCCTCGTCAAAACAGCTTCTAGGGAATAGGTAACGGTTTCGTTAGACATGGTGAACAACTCCCATTAGATATATTTTCTCGGTTCCCTATCGGGGACTATTTTAAGACTAAACCAGTTCGAGGTTGTCTGAGAAGAGCGTTTTTCTGGGATGACAAAACTTGAAACCGTGAATAATAGCCACAGATTAATTCTAGGGATTACCCGAAAAAAATACTTTCCAACCAGCAGTAGCGATCGCACTTGCCAAAAGAATAATCAATGTCCAAACCTGATTTTTTTGGGTTCCTTCCACTGATTTTAGGCGATTATCGATTCCTTCAACCTTTTCGGTTAACTTTGCCTGTCCTACCTCCAGCTTATTTAACCGTTCGTCGATTTTGTCAAATTTTTGGTCAACATCTTTTTGGAAACTGTCAAATTTTTGGTTAAAATCCTTTTGGAGAGTTTCAAATTTTTGGTCAACATCTTTTTGGAGATTGTCAATTTTCCCCTCAATCCTAGTCAAAACAGCTTCTAGGGAATAGGTAACGGTTTCGTTAGACATAGTATCAACTCCCATTAGATATATTTTCTCGGTTCCCTATCGGGGACTATTTTAAGACTAAACCAGTTCACCGCTTTCTTGTAAAGAGTGGAGACGCTGATAGATTCCCTGCTGATTTAATAATTGATCATGGCTACCGATCTCGACAATGCGACCATTATCCAAGACGACAATTTTATCAGCTTCTCGAACGGTACTGAGACGGTGGGCGATAATAATTGTGGTGCGAGTGCCTAAGATGGATTTCATGGCTAGTTGAATGGCTCTTTCTGACTCATAATCTAAGCTAGAAGTGGCCTCATCAAAAACTAACACATCTGGATCAACAATTAAGGCTCTAGCAATTCCTAAACGCTGTCTTTGTCCCCCCGAAAGACGCACGCCCCTTTCCCCTACAATAGTGGAATAACCATTAGGTAATTCGTGGATAAATTCATCGACACGGGCAATTTTACAGGCTTCTGCTACCTTCTCGAAGCTAATATTAGGATTACCATAGGTGAGATTTTCTAACACCGTACCATTAAACACATCTACTTCTTGATGGACAATCGCTAACCGGCGCCGATACCAAGTGACATCTAAGCGACGAATATCCTCGCCATCCATCAGAATTTGTCCTTGATTCGGTTCAAAATAGCGGAAAAGTAACTTAACTAACGTGGATTTTCCTGAACCTGATTTTCCCACTAATGCCACGGTTTGATAGGGTTCAATCAGTAGATTAATATCCTTGAGAATGGTTCTTTCTGGACTATAGCCAAAACTGAGATTACTTAATTCTACTTTCCCCGTAAAATGATAGGGATTATGTTGAGCATGATCGGCTAAAAGACTACCTGCATCAGTGCCACTGGGTAAGTTGATAAATTCCTGTAAACGTGCCATAGAAGCATAGCGACGGGCGAAAGTTTCTGCCATTTGGGATAGGGGATCTAATTCCGCATAGGCCATACTAGCGAGGGTATAGGTGGTGATAAAATGCCCGATCGAGATTTTCTGTTGAACGGTAGCTAGGAGAGTAAAGAAAAATACTCCAAATAAACTAGCTTGGACGAGGGTTTTTTCCCAAGTAATTAAGTCCACATAACCCTTATGAATGCGATAGATAACGTAGGTAAATTCTCTCTCTAAACGCTGTTTTTGACGATATAATTCCTGTCCTTCTGTGGCAAAAGCTTTGACAGTTTTGATATTAGTAATAATCTCAGAATTGCGACTTTGGGTATTTTCAATGTGCCGATCAAGAATTCTCTCTTTTTGCATTAAATCTTTTAAATCTCTGACAATAAAAACTAGAATTAATACAAAAGAAATAAGAAAAGCAAGGGCGATCTGCCATTGAATTACCCAAATAACAATAAAGATACCCAAAACTCTAAACAATTTTGGGATCATCATTCCCGCCACTTCAGGATAAGTCCAAGTATGATTTTCTATCCCTTTGGCGATCCGGTTAGCGATGCGTCCAGGATTATTTTCATCATAAAAAGATAGGGGTAAGGTGAGAATTTTAGCAATAATTTTTCCGAGATGATCTCGTCTCGCTCTTAAGGATATTTCCCAGTGAAACCATACACCCACCCAAGGCTGAATTGGTGCTTTAATTACCGTGGTTAGGAAAATTAAGCCTAATAATACTGCCAAACTAACCCACTTTTCTGAGGCAAAGGGAGTTAAAACCATGGTGCGATCGACCAAAGATTGCACGAATCCATCTAAAGGCTGATGAGAAAGAACATTAAGAATCTGTCCGACAGCGTAGGGAACCATCAGATCGATAATTTCAAAGACACTGGATGCAGCAATGCTCAAAAAGGCGGCTTTTTGATAATTGCGGTAGTAACTGAGAATATCGCGTAAGGAAGCCATAACATCAAGTAAATTGCTAATTTTTAACTTCTATCTGGTAACTGCTAACTGAAGATACTGACGGCACTTTTATGATTGTTTTTCTGGAGTTACCATTATACTTTTGATGAAATTGTACAATATATTCATCCAAATATGTGTCAATTTTCTTAAATTATGCTCGAACGGGATAAATATCAGGGTCAGGAATTAATAGTTGTGCAACACTATAACGAGGTGATAATTTAGGGATTTTTTGAGCATTAAACCAAGTTTGATCGTTTTCTATTTTAATTATTTCCCTATTCTCTTCATAAATATATTCACTAACTATGGTTTTATCATAAGACCTCTTGGATAATTTTTTGATGGTATAATGGAGGGTTTTGCTTTTTTCTCGATTTTTAGATGGAAGTGGAAAAAAGAATAAAATGTGATCTTAGGTCAGGAAATCATCTATACTTTTGCTAATAAATATAGCAAAAGTATGGATGATCAAAACTTATCAGATGAACAGTTCAAACGCCGTTTCGGTGTGTATAAACAAACCTAGAGAAAGATGGTAGAATCAGTAAAAAGTGTTGAAGCTGACTCTAATTCAGCATCTAAAAGGGAACCGAAACCTAAACTATCTATAGAAGAACAAGTTTTAGTAACGTTAGAATATTGGCGAGAATATAGAACATATTTTCACATTGGTACAAGTGGTCAACTATCAGAATCAACTATAGGTCGGATTGTAAATAAGACGGAAAAAATGCTTTGACAATCGGGAAACTTCCGTTTAAAAGGAAAAAAAGCGCTACTAAATCAAGCAGAGATACCGGTCGTAACGGTAATGGATGTAACGGAAACTCCCATAGAAAGCCACCAAAAGAAACAGAAAGATTTTTTGGGTGGTCAAAGAGGTTATCATACTTGAAAATCCCAATTAGTAGCTGCTCAAAATACCGAGGAAATTATCTGTGTCTTTTGTGGGAAAGGCAGCGGTCATGATTTTAGTTTATTTAAAAAAAGTCGGGTTCGTTTTCATCCTTTAACTA
>NZ_JADBUP010000039.1:0-2865 GCF_020245605.1 Microcystis sp. M061S2
CCAGATCACCGACGATTTTCTCATCGAAATCAAACTGCATATTGAAGGCAAAAAACGCCTCACCCAGCGGACGTAGTAGATAATCATCAATGTTCTTGACAACAGTCTTAATGGTAACGCCAGCAGCGCCCATTAGCATAGACATTCCAGACGACGTACGTAGGCTGGTTGCACCACCCGCATTCTGCGACCCGTGGGTAACAGATGGGAGCGTGGCTTCGTCAGCAAGGTTTCGTGCCTTATCGAAGATCAACATCAACTCATTCGTGATGTTAGGAATCTTGATGGAGTTGATCGAAGTGCCCGGCTGACCGCCTTGTCGGCGGAACATCTTACCGGGATGCAGTTTAAAATCTTGCCCCGGTACTAGGTTCGTTTCGTCAATTTCAAAGACGACGTTTCCTGATAGTACAGCGTTGTCAACAGCTAGCCGCATAAAGCCGTTCATAAGTGTCTGAGTATCTTCCATGTTCTCAGCTACGCCGATACCAAAGAAGCTGTATGGATTGTGCTCGTAAGGACACACAAGGTACGGAATACGCTGCGGCTTAAACGGATTAAAGACGAGACGGAGGATGTGATTACCGCTGACCCAAGCGTTGATCTGGACCTGATCCATATCCTTGAACTCAGACGGAATCTCTAGGCCAGCCTCTTCGGCTGTCTCCGTATCGACGTAGCCCCAGTACTCAAGAACTTCAAATCGCTCTAGGAAGTTGACGGTTTCAGTCTCCGTCAGATCGTCTTCCCACCACTTCTTACTATAGTTGTAGCCTGTTTCAATGAGGGCTTCGATTGCCTTGCGGCGGAAGAACGGACGGCGCTTTAGTTCACGAAGCTGAGACTTTGACAGCTTATGGCGCTCAATAAAGTACTCTGCATCGGACATGCTCGTGGCCTCAGGGTCTGGGTACGCATCCCAGATACGAACCTGTGCGACTTGTGGGCGCTGCTTTTGGATCGGAGTGTAGTTACCCTCTGCATCCCATTGTGGGTATTCGCGCTGGTGCACGAACGGACCCTTCATAACGCCAGCCCCAAACAGGGCCATTTCAAGTGCAAACGAACGAAGATGGACAGAAGCCTGAGACTCTGTTAGCTGGTCATGGATTTTCTTTTCCATGGCCTTAGCTGCAACGAGAGCAGGGCTGAATGTAATTGCAGATGGTGTCTGCCCAACACCTTCCTTAACGTCAAGGCCGTTAAGTTTCTCCTGTAGCGGACCTAGTAGCTGTGTAAGCGTGGCACCAGCAGGAATTTCACGACCATCCCCGGCAAAGCCGTATGGATCAATGGGGGCAGGTGCTTCTTCCGGCTGAGACTTAGGTTCGCGTGGGTCTACGTATACGTGCTCGACAACTCCTTCTGGAAGTTCAGTAGGCTCAATGCTGATAGGAAATTTCCCACCGGAAAACAAAACGTCAATAAGCTGGCCGTAAGCCGCCATGACCTTTGTTTTGGTGATCTTGATAAATGCCCGTGACTTCTCTGTGTCGGTAAACTGTACGTCTGGTCCGTAGATGCCACGGAAGTTACGATAGGATCGTAGCCAACGATCTTCGTCGTTGCGTCGGGCATCTTCTGCACGCCGGAACCGTTCCTCAATGTAAGCAACGATATCTGTCCGTTCCGGCGTAACGATAGCCTTTTCGACGCTTGAAACGTCATCCAAGGCTACCTGTACGTCTACCGCTGGTGCCGAAGTCTCGTCATCAGTCGGAAGAAATGAGTTCATTAGTTACCAGTTACTTTGGTATTGGCAGAAGCCCAGAAAGCCTTATCAACGCCCTTGCCACCATCGCGCTTTGCAGCGTTCTCGTAGGTAGCACTGACCTTTGATGTAGCCTGACCAAGTAGGGCAAGTGACTCCTTGCCATTGTTGGCTGCATTCTCATAAACGGGGCTGACCTTTGAGTAGTCAGCAGTTGGGCTAAAATTCTTGGTAGCCATCATATCTCCTCAGTAGCCAAAAGTATGGCAAGCAATATCATGTCCCGCTCGCCTCGTCGGGTTCGACATGTCCCACGGCATTTCAACTGATTTGGGGCGACTGGTCACACCGTAACGCAATGCGTCGTAGGCATGATCTTCTGCCGTGGTATCAACATCCTCTGGATCGTTATTATCCAACGGAAGCTTAGGAAGAGTCCGAATTAGGTTACGACAGTTCGAGAATATGAACAGCGATGGCCTTCCTTCCTCATCTAGAGACAAGCGGCGATGTAGCTCCAGCTTGCCGCTCTTTCGACTGTTTGGACTGCGGTCAGATGGTCGCCAGCGGCAACCATTCGCAATCATTGTTTCTGCGATAGACGGTCCTACCTCACCACGCTTGGCCCACGCCGAAGCGTCGAGCACACCGTAGCGAATTGACTCACCCTCTTCTAATTCCAGCACACGCTGCGCAAATCGGTCGGCTGTCAGCTTGTTTGCGTACAACTCTCTATAGGCGTAAAGGTTGTTGTCGTAATCGACTGCAAACCAGAGACAGCAAGCAGGACTGGTATAGCCCCAATCCGCAGCCCGAAAACGCTGCCAACCGTGCGGAATTTCAAATGGCTCAATGACGTGTACTTCCTTTTTAAAGTCGGAGAAGGCTGCGTTGTCAAACGCATCCCAATCACCATATAGGAAGTTACGTCGTTGAATTTCTGGTAGCGAGGCCAGCATCGTGATGTAGCTAGCGTCGTACGTCATGTAAGGGTTATCGAATACGGTAGCCGGTACGAACCGACGACTTATCGAACTGTGAATGACGCCAGTTGGCGTGGGAACTTCAATGTCAATAGTGAACCGGGTATTGGGTGGCGCAGGATCAATAAACATCTCCCGAACCCATGCCGACCCAATACATCCCGGGTTCCC
>NZ_JADBUP010000004.1:0-20847 GCF_020245605.1 Microcystis sp. M061S2
AAAACTATCAACAACTTATGCTTGTAAAGCTTGTACAATAAGGCTTTGAGTTTTTGTTAGATTGATATTTATCAACTTTAGAACATTGCTGGACAGAGAGGGAGCTTGGGGACTTTTCTACAGTGTAAGTTCGGAAGAACCGTTTTCAAAAAATCTTGCCAATGTTCTTCGCCATCAGCTACGATGGTAATCATTCCTTGACATAGTCCGGGTCCCAAGCGTTGGGGCGGTATGGGTATTGGCCCGATTAATTGGGCAATTGGACGATTGTTGTCGGTGATTAACAATTCTTCCCCCAGTTTGAGATTGTCAATCAGTTCGGGGAGTTTAGCCTGGGCTTCTTTGAGAGAGATGATCATGGATGTTGGGTTCTATCTAACTCATGGTGATAACGCTACAATTTTAACTGAATCTCAGCAAGGAATAGATAAAATACGGTTGGGTTGAACGATAGTGAAACCCAACCTACACTCTCATGTTAAGGTTAAGTACGAAGATAAACCCAATTTCTAGGCCGATCATTCCTCAATTTTAACTGATCTAAGCAGAAAATAAATAAGCTCTCCTGATGACTGATAGATAAAAGGTATGTCACCGAAGTAACACACCTTAAATAAAATATTGTTGGGTTTTGTTGCCTCAACCCAACCGACAAGAGCGGCGTGCTGCTATGCAGTGCCGTAGGCATCGCACTATTATTGAGGAATTAATTTAATTAAACTTCTTAAAGTAGCATTAACGGATTCCGAATTAGGAAAATACTTTTTAACATCAGGATCAAGAATAATTACATCATTTTGCGCTGGAAAATGTTCAACCGTTTTTGTTCCATCTTCATGATGAATAGTAACGCTATGACCTTCCCGATACTGTTGGTAATATTTTCCGCGAACAGGATTTTTAAGTTGACTTAAATCATATTCTTCTCGCAAGTCATCTTCTAATTCATCTTGGATTTTCTCGTTCATAATATCTCCTTTCTTTGGGTGTAACTAATCTTGCACTAATTAAACGAATTTTATGATCACGATCCGTATAAGAAACAAATAGAAATTTACTTTGATCTGATAAACCTATTATAAGATAGGGATTCTCTCCTGTAGAATGGTCAGGATCATCGAAATTTACAGCTAAGGGATCATCAAATACGGTGGATGCTTCTTCAAAAGAAATGTTATGTTTTCTTTGATTTATTTTTGCTTTCTGTTTATCCCATTCAAATGCTAGTTCCAAATCATTGCCACTTTGCCAACTGAAATATCCCGCATTGTAGCATATCCTGATGGCCTAATAACAATTTTTCCTGTGCGATCGCGTCTTGCCAAAGTTTGACCAATAGAGAGATATATAAGCGATCGCTGCTGATAGGTAAAAGGTATGTCACCGCAGTAACACACCTTTATTATTGTTGGGTTTCGTTGTTTCAATCCAATCGAGAAGAAGATGCGATCGCATTAGCTTTGGCTGAAAAGGGTTATCTGTTCTGCTAATGCGTTCAGGTATGCTTCTACTACAACTTCCATATTTGCTCCACTTGCTGACTGCAAACTCTGAATAGCTTGTCCCATGTATTTATCAGTGAAAGTCAGTGAGTTAACTATATTTTGGAGAGAATTTTCAAGGGTGTTCATTGTCGATGAAAGTTGCTGTATTGTCTGGAGAGCATAATTTGTCTGAAACGTCTGATTAGAAAGGCTGTTAGACTGTTGAGTTAGATCACTGATGTCTTGTTCAACTGTTTTATGCCTCACGATTAAATTTGCTAACTCCTCTGATGCCCAGCCCAAAGGTCCTAGAATTCCAACCAGTATGCTATGCCTTTCTATGATAGTTCTTCGTTCTGCCTCCTTGCTCTTTAGGTGACTTTTTAATCCTGCTAATTGACTGTTCAACTGGTTTGCGTTGGCATTTAATATTTGTTCATCGGCGAGAATAGTATTGCGATATTCTGACATATTACTAAAAGCTTTGTAATTTGTTTGAATAACATCTTTTAGAGTAGCAGAGAGTTTATTGAATATGTCAAGTATGACTAAAAGGGCTGACTTGTCTCCAGTTTTCCATGCACTTAATCTACAGTTCAAATCAGGCTTCACAGTCTCATATTGCTGTACAAAACTCTGGATTGTTCTAATATCGTTTTGTAATTGAGGTTTATAAGTCTGTGAAAATTGAGTAGTATGTTGCTTAATGATTGATGTACTTTCGGGCAAATTCTGATCTTCAGAAATCATCCTTGCATAATTGTCAATTTGGTCAATTAGATTCTTGATCATTTTTTCTCCTTTTTGTTATTTTACGAGTGATTCGATTCAGATATAGGTGAGTAAAAATAAGCCGAGATCATCTACAAAGTGGTTCTTCGTTACTTGGTATGGTTCGATAGGGGGCATAAATCGACTAAATCCTTATCTGGCAAGAGACTTAATTGATTAGTTCGCTCCAGATCGCAAACAATTGACAAAAGTTGCAGCAATGTCTCTCTCTATAAGGGTTTCATTCCTTATAGGGAGAGACATTGCATAAGACAAACCGAAGAACCTACAACAAAGTTTATGAACTCGGCTGGGGTATTACTTCCTAGACTTCAGATTTAGGCTGCTTTCCGTAGTGTGTTTAGGGTATCAGTAAGGCTAACAAGGTTTCCATTCGCATCCTTCGGGGTTTTTACTTTCACACCTGTCATTTGATTTACAATGTTCGCTATACTCCCATCCACTGCATCCCATTGATCGTATGCAGTATTGAGATTAGGTTGTAAGGTAATGGGTAGCTGACTATATTTATCGGCATTTTCAAGAGATGTAGAAACTTGTCCCAGATTTTCACCGAGAAGCGTCCAAGCATTATACATATTGTTGACCTCATTAGCAGCTTCGGACGCCAAGTTATTGAGCGGTTCTAAAGATGATTTCAAACCGGTCAGAAAAATAACACTATCCTTGAGTTGTTGTTGTTGTTGCAGTACATTGGATTTGCTTGAGATGAGTTCTGCAAGTGCTACAGAAGCGCTAGTCAGTCCCGCTACACCAGTAACAACAACAGCGACGCCAACTTTTGCAAGAAGACCTGTTGTTCCACCAGTAAAGAGCGTTCCAATACCACCTACTAGGATCAATATACCCCCACCAATGATAGTTAGACCGCTGAGTGCTACTCCGACGGCTGCTACTGCAATTTCCCCATCAAGTTTAGATATTTGGTCATTAAGATGAGCTAACACACCACCATCACCGCTTGTTCCTTGTATTAATGTCGTTGCTTGGGTTATTGCTGTATTGAAATTAGAGATATCCCCATTGAGTTTAGTTCTAAAATTGCCTATTTCATCGGCGACCTTCTTGGCACTAGCAGTCTTAAGATCAACATCATCTTTTAACGGTTTAATAAGTGCTAAGGCCTCAGTTCTTGCCTGATCGTTACCATTCTGCCAAGCATCCAGTTTTTGGATTATTAGGGGTTGAAAATTCTTAAATCGTGTGGAATAGGCACGAGTGTCACTGATGACACGAATAATCATCGGTTGAACTGTATTCAAATAGTGTTTCGCATTTCCTCTGGCAATGTTCAGATTACCATTAATATCTGGAAAGTTTGTTAAGGTATCTGTGTTAGGTATCACAAAACTGGGTTGTTGCATTATCTGGGTGCAATAAGCTTGTACAACCAACCCAGATGATGCGAAAGCTCGAACGTTACTGTTTAGGTCTTGGATAGCCGAGTTATCAGCCGTTGCTGCCTTCTGGATTAATCTTAGAGTAGTCATTGTTTCTCCTTGTTTGAAATACAAATTTTTAGTTGATATCGGATTTAAGCTGCATTAGGGACTGTAGTGACATCCTCAATATCTTTTGTGGAAACACTGGTTAAAGTTTGTTCCACCTTTTTTACGCTGTCAGCTACAGAACTCCAAGCACTTGCAGCTAGAGTAAGTGATGACTCGATATAAGCAACATCACCTAGTTCTGCCCCCGCAATAATTTCCTTGAAATCTTCGATGCCTTTTAGGGTAGTTGCCCATTCAGTGTTGAGATCATTGACACTTTCTTCAAGATAATTTACTGCTTCTCTCAGGGGATGAATTTGACCTTTCACATTCTGAAGGATAACAAAAGTTGCATTAAGCTGTGCCACTTCAATGTAGAGATTTGCCAGTTTTTTATTATTGCTTGCCAGTTGTTCTGATAATCCTGTTAACCCAACCGTACCAGTGGCAGTGATTGCAATACCTGTTAGAATAACTGATGTTGCGTTCACATTTGCTGGCAGTGTCGCCAACGCCCCGACTCCGATAATAATAATACCGCCAGTCACAGCTAAGGCTGATATAACAACTCCTGCAATGTCACCCTTGATTGCTTCCTGAACTTCTTCAATTTCGCGCTTCTTCTTGCTTAATTCCCCAGTGTCAGTTCCAATTTCCTCATCTGCTTCATCCATTATTTTCTGGAGATTTTCAGCGTTTGTTTTGACGCGCTGCTGATAATCCTCAATTTCTTCTGCGAGTTTACGGGCAAAACTCAGTTTTTCTCGTGCAGCAGTTTCCAACTGGTTTAGCAGAGCGATGATCTGTTTTTTTGCCTCCTCACGGGTAGATTCGTTTACGAAATTTGGGAGCAGATCAATAATACTCTTGGAAAAAGTTGAATATTGTGTTGCATATCCGTTAATTCCTGAAATTGCGCCTATCAGGGAAGTGGTTATTGTATTTAAGTAATTATTCGCATTATGTTTAGCTTCCTTTTCTTTCTGATTTAAGTTGTTGATGATTGATTTTATCTTTTCGCTTTGAGTATCACTAACAACAAAATCTGCCTGCCGTAGAACAAGCGAGGAATATATTTGGGTTGTCAGCATGGCAGTGCTTATGTTAGACAATCCTTCACTCATTTTCGTCGGAGCAACAGGGTTGCTCCGTGGTTGTGTAAGGGTTAATACATTGTTAACCGTCATCATCATTAGAAGTCTCCTTTATTTAGTGATTGACTTAGTTATTGGACTTTGAACAAAATTAATTTTTCTGTTCTTTGTCCTTACACCCCTAAAACACTCTCAAAAATCCATTTCTGAATTTTTCGAGTTAGCCATAATGCCTTAAGCAAAATGCCTTGTCTTTGGGGTTAAAAGTGATTTGTTCAATCACCTTTGATACCAGAATAAGTTTTATTTGTGGTAATGGCAATCTCTAAAGTTAATACTTTTCTAATAGGTTTTTTTGAGCAGAATATTAACTTTTATATGAGATTTATATTAGATTTATATTAGATTCAACGGGTCACTTTATAGTATGACTCCCTAATTCCTTAAGCAGAACAAATGAATTAATCATTCGGCTAAAATTCTCAAAACCCTTTTACCCTCTGACTTGTAGCGGTTTCAGGGGATGAAAAGAAGGCAGCAAAAAAGCGATCGCTTATCCCTCAAAGAAAACACCTGCCCTAAGTAGGGAGATGCTATTATTGGATGATGAGTATAACCTTCCAATTAGTTCTGGCTTTACTTTCCCGTGGGCAAGTCAAAATATCAGCCCATGGCTACGATGAACTAGCAAATGACGGTATTCTGGTAAGGGATGTGATAACGGGTATTAGAGAAGCTGTCATTCTCGAAGATTACCCGGAATATCCTAAAGGGCGTTGTGTGCTAGTCTTACAGAAAGATAGTCAGGGTAAACCCGTTCATGTGGTTTGGGGTATAGCCAAGAATACCGAATCGCCTGCTGTTCTAGTCACTGCCTATAGACCTGATCCAGCACGTTGGTCAAGTGATTTTACAAGGAGAAAACCATGACAAAAAAGCCTCACATTAAACTCATCCACATTGGAGAGTACATGGCTGAAGTGGAAGTAGAACTGATTGAGACTCCCGAAGGATGGTCGCCCTATTTATCATTAGAAGACGCTCAAAAATTAGATGATGTCCGAGAAGCCCTTCGTCAAGGTGATCTACAAAAAGCTTCCCATTTAGCACATCTTTACAAAATTACCCCTCTTACCGTTTAACTAAACTTTGACAAGAAAAAATTAAAAAGCGATCGCAATCCTTGAAAACAGACAGCGATCGCCTAACTTTTAACTATCACAAGCAACATTATTGGAGGGCTGATAATTCTTCCCGAAGAATACGGCGTAAATCGGACTGAGTGAGCGATCGCTCAGAAGGAGATTGGATATATTGTTTTAAAGCCTCATTAATTAGGGTTTGATAACCCATTCCTGCGGTTTCAGCCTGTTCTCGAAAATAAGCTAGAATCTCATCATCTAGATAAATGGTAATGCGTGTTTTTCCCTTAGAGGAAATGAGCGTCCCTCGTTTTCCTTGAGAAAAATCATATTCCTTTCTCATAAGTTTTTCTCTCTTGTTTTGTAGCACGACGAGCAGAAATCAAGGGAATGACTTCACCCCGCAAAGTATCGCAGGAATCGCCTTACCTTCCCACTTAGAGGAATATTCAGGGGGAATGACAACTGTGCCATGATGAAGAATCATTTTAAATTCAATCGCTTCCATTCGTTAAGTTTAATAAAGTGCTGTATCAAGTTTAACCCAATCAATCCAGGCAGTTTTAGGGGATGAAAAGAAAGCCGCAAAAAAGCGATCGCTTTTTCCCAATCAAATATAATTTAGGTAGAAAATTGCCAAAAAACCTCTATGCTCAACGGGTACAAAATTATTGATGCTGATTCCCATGTCATTGAACCCCCCGCAATGTGGGGCCAATACCTAGAACCTAAATTTAGGGAATTTGCTCCTTCTGCTGACATGAAAATCAAAGGAGAACCGATTAGTCAAAAAATCTCCCCACAGGTCCAAGCAGAAGGGAATAAGCAGATGAGGCAAGCTCATCCTCATGCTTATCTCAATCGCTATAACCCAGAGTCCCATGTTCAAGCAATGGTACAAATGGGGGTAGATAGGGCTTTTATTTATCCTACCTATGGACTGTGGTTATTTGCCATTGATAGCCTACCCGCCGAAGTGATGGGGGCTTTTGTCCGTGCCTATAATAGATGGTTATTAGAAGAATATTGTAGCTATGACCCGGCTAGACTGAAAGGAGTCGCTGCAGTCAATCAACACGATCCCGAAGATATGGTAAAAGAGCTACACCGCATGGCAAACTTGGGCTGGAAGGCGGTTTTTTTGCGCCCTAACCCCGTTAAAGGCAGAATTTTGAGCGATCCAGCCTATGAACCCTTTTGGACGGCCTGCGAGGATTTGGACATGGCTGTAGGAATTCATGAAGGCACTCATAGCCGCTTACCTACCACTGGTGCAGAGCGGTTTAATAGTCGGTTTGCGCTTCATGCTTGTTCTCACCCGATGGAACAAATGATGGCACTGTTAGCCTTAATTGAAGGGGGGGTGTTAGAACGTCATCGGAGGCTGAGGGTGGCGTTTCTAGAGTCAGGGTGTGGTTGGCTTCCCTATTGGTTATGGAAGCTTGACGAAGAGTATAAAAATTTACATTGGGAAGTCCAAGATCGGGTAAAATTACTACCATCGGAGTATTTCCGCCGTCAGTGTTACATTGCAGGGGAACCCTCTGAACCTTGTTTGGCTCAGGTCATTGATTTTATCGGTTCTGATAACTTAATCTTCGGGTCTGATTATCCTCACATGGATCATCAGGCTGATGGGGTAAAAAAAGTTATAGAACTTGAAGACAACTTATCTCGGGAGATAGTTAAAAAAATCGTTTGGGAAAATCCTCAGCGATTTTATGGTTTAGCCTCTTAACAAAATTTTTTTACGGAGTTTAGCCATCATTTAGCGTCTCTATTGTTTCAACAAATCTTCAAATCAAAGGAGTTTCTGCTCATGATTACATCTCAAAGTCTCAAGCAATTACACAGCTTTGTTGTTAGTACAGATACCAATAAAGCTTCCCGTGCGTCAGATTCAGATGGGGTAAAGACTACACAGAACTATTATAATCGAATTGTAAAACAGTGCAAAAAATTGGCTCAACTCGTAGCTATTTCTTGGCTAGAACATGAAAATTCCGAACAAATACGGTGGATATTTCTCCACTTTAAGAACAATGATTTTCAACGCCAAAGTCCGACCTATATAGCTATGGTAGATTTACTAACAGGAAAAAAAGAAGATTTGTTAGAACCTTGGTTTCCCGATAAGAGTTTTGGAGCAATTTTTGATCAGGAAGAAATCGACTATTTTCTCCTCCAAGTCAAATGGGATACCTTTGAAGGAAGTCTCCAAGAAATTCCTCAACCTTCTCTAGAACAAAAAGGGCCTTTCTTTATTATGACATTGCCCTATCCTCCCAAACCCAGTGCCGAGAATGTTAATTTAAATGATGTCCCGCGTGCATGGTTAACAAGCAAGGTAGATGTGAACAACCCAAACGAAATAGTTAGCGATCCCTTTCCACCGGTTCCTTATCTTCCAACAACTTGTAGCTAATTAAATACCTAAGACCTAGCCTAGCCATAGAATAAGTGTTAAACTTTAAACATGGGCTTATCCTGTGGCTTACTGGGTTAAAATATTATGGTGACTAACTATCAGATCCTTGAAAAAATATATGAAAGTAACAAAACGTTAGTTTATCGAGGAACTACACAGCCAGATAATCAACCTACTATTCTGAAAATTCTTAAAGAAAATTATCCAAGTGTTTCAGACCTTACACGCTACAAACAGGAATATGAAATTACTTCCTCTTTAAAGGTAGATAATACCATTAAGTCCTATGATTTACAAAGACATGAGAATAGTTTAGTCATGTTTTTGGAAGATTTTGGTGGGCAGTCTTTAGATTTATTATTATCTCAATGTCAATTAAGTCCAGAAGAATTTTTAATCATTGCCATTCAGATAACAGAGGGATTAGCTGCCATTCATAACGCTAATATTATTCACAAAGATATTAATCCATCTAACATTGTTTATGATCGGCAAACTCAAAAACTTAAAATTATTGATTTTGGAATTGCTACTCATTTATCTCAAGAAATTCAAACCTTTTGTTCTCCCTATCAATTAGAAGGAACATTAGCTTATATTGCCCCAGAACAAACCGGAAGAATCAATCGAAAACTCGATTATCGTAGTGATTTTTATAGTCTGGGGGTAACTTTTTATGAACTTTTAACTAATAAACTTCCATTTGCAACAACTGACCCAATGGAGTTAGTTCATTGCCATATCGCACAACATCCCTTACCCCCTCATGAAATCACCTCAGATATTCCCTTAGCAATTTCTAATATAGTTATCAAATTATTAGCGAAAACGCCAGAAGAAAGATATCAAAGTGCTTGGGGAATCAAAGCAGATTTAGAAACCTGCTTGAACCAGTTACAGTCTCAAGGAAAAATATTGCCCTTTTCTCTCGGAAAACTGGATATTTTTGAAAAGTTTCAGATTCCCCAAAAACTTTATGGCCGAGAACAAGAAATTACTCAACTGTTGACAACATTTGAGCGAGTTATTCAGGGAACAAAAGAAATAATTCTCATTTCTGGTTATTCAGGCATTGGCAAGACTGCTTTAGTCAATGAAATTCACAAACCGATTACAGAACAAAAAGGCCAGTTTATTCGGGGTAAATTTGAGCAATTACAGGGAGATATCCCTTATTCAGCCATTGCTAAAGCTTTTCAAGACTTAATATATACAGTTTTGAGTGAACCGGAAGTTATCCTACAAAACTGGAAAACAAAATTGTTAGAAGCTTTAGATGGTAATGGACAAATTATTATTGATATAATCCCCGAAGTTGCCAAAATCATTGGACAACAGCATCCCGTTGAAACACTTAGTAAAACTAAAAATCAAAATCGATTTCATAGAGTCTTTAAAAGATTTATGAATGTCTTTTTAACAAAAGAGCATCCATTAGTTATTTTTATTGATGATTTACAATGGGCAGATTTACCTTCTTTGAATTTAATTGAACAATTAATTTCAGATACAGATATTCGGTATTGTCTCTTGATAGGGGCTTATCGAGATAATGAAGTCAGTTCAACTCATCCACTAAGACGGACTTTAGAAAAAATTCAGCAAGCAAAAGTCACAATTAACCCAATTATCCTTAAACCCCTAAAAATAAATCATGTTAATCAATTAATTGCTGATACCATGATTTGTTCAACAGAATTGACAAAACCTTTAGCTAAATTAATTTTCAAAAAAACAAATGGAAATCCTTTTTTCCTCAGTCAACTTCTCTATTCCTTATACCAAGAAAAGTTATTAAGACTTAACATCGGTCAATCTTTTTTAAACTCAGAAGATAATCCCCAAGGTTATTGGCAATGGGATATAAAACAAATTGAAAGGGTCTCCCTCACCGATAATGTCATTGAATTGATGGTCAATAAAATCAAAAAAATAGATGATAAAACTCAACAGGTTATCAAATTAGCTGCTTGTATTGGCCATGAATTTAACTTAAAAATTCTGGCTCTGCTCAACCAGAAATCTCAAATTCTCACGGCTAGAGAATTACAGTCTGCCCTTGATATGGGCTTGATTATTCCCCTAGACAATAACTATAAAGTTCCTTTGCTGTTAGATTTAGAAGAATTATCAAACAACCGTGCTGAAAATTCTTTATCTGTCTGTTATAAATTTTTACATGATCGAGTACAACAAGCTTCTTATTCTCTTATCTCCGAGGAAGAAAAAAGAGAAGTTCATCTAGAGATTGGCCGTCTCCTCCTCAAAAATATTCAAGAAGATGATTTACACAATCACCTTTTTGATATTGTTAATCACTTTCATAAAGGTGCTACTTTAATCACTAAACAATCAGAAAAAAATGAGTTAGCTAAATTAAATCTTCAAGCGGCGAAAAAAGCAAAAGTTTCAACTGCTTATGGAGTTGCCTTAAGATTTTTAGAAGAAAGTTTAGCATTGTTAGGGAATAATAGCTGGGAAAATCAATACCAGTTAACGTTAGAAATTCAGATAGAATTTTTAGAAACTCTCTACCAGAATACACAGTGGGAGCGCATGAAAGAGCTATCTACAGATGTTTTAGAAAAAGTGACTAACATTCTTGATAGAGTCAAAATTTATGAACTAGAAATCTTGTCCTATTACGCTCAATTTCAGCCAGATATAGCTATTAAGGTCGCACTTATTGCTTTAGAACAATTGGGAATCAAGATTGACCAAAATCAAAAATGTGTGACTGAGAGAAAAATCAAAAATAAAATTAAGCAACAAACCAAATCCTTGAAATTACTATTACAAGATAAAAAAGTTGAAGACTTAGTTGACTTACCGAAAATGACCGATCCTTATAAGCTTGCTGCTATTTCAGTAATGCAAAAGGTTACAACTGCTTTAGCGACAACCAATTTTGCATTATTTGTTGAAGTTGTATTAATTCAGCTTAATTTTTGCCTTAATTATAACAATCCTCCTCAGGCCGCCGCTACTTATAGTCTCTACGGAGTGCTTTTATGTGGAATTATAGAAGACTTGGATTTTGGTTATCAGTTTGGCCAACTATCTATGGCACTCTTAGAACGAGATAATATTACTAAAATAGAGCCTTTTATTATTCATGAGTATTATGGCTGTATTATGTATTGGAAAGAGCATATTAATCAAAAAATAATCTTAGAACAATTACTGAATAGTTTACAAAAACTTGTCAATGTGGGGAATAATGAATATGTTTCTTATCTGGCTTTAGATTATTGCTTAATTAAATTTTTCGGAGGATGTAATTTAGAAGAATTAGACCAAGATTATAACAAATATAGCCAATTAATTCAATCTCTCAACCTTGATTATTCTCGTAACTATATAGAAATATGCAGCAATATGGTTGTTAATCTGATCTGTATTGATCAACCTAAATATTTTATTTTAATTGGTCAATCCCAAGATCAAGAAGTACAGTATATAGAAGATTTTATCCAAAATAATCATCAATGGTTGTTGTTTATTTACTATTTTGGCAAAATGTTTATTAATTATTTTTTAAAAGATTATGTCGAGGCTTTTAATAATAGTCAGTATGCAGATAAGTATGTGATGGCGATTGTCGGATATATCTGCAAACCACACCATATTTTTTTCTTCTCCCTTTCTCATCTTGCCTATTATCCTAGTTGTAATAGAGACCAACAAAAAGAATTATTCAAACAAATTAATAGAAATTTAAACTACCTGAAGAATTATGCTAGTCACTGTCCTGAAAACTTTCAACATAAATATTATTTAGTCGAAGCAGAAAAAGCCAGAGTCTTGGGTCAAAACTGGAAAGCTCAAGAATTTTATGAAAAAGCAATTCAAGGAGCCAAGAAATATGAATTTATCCATGAAGAGGCTTTAGCCTATGAACGTGCCTCTGAATTTTATTTTACTTTAGGTAGAGAAGAAATTGGTAAACTATATCTCAGAAATGCCTATCATTGTTACATTCGTTGGGGTGCAAAGGCCAAAGTTAAACAATTAGAAGAAGAATACCCTCAATATTTATTAGGCATCAGCAATCAAAACAAATCTAAAGGACTGAGTACCACCATTTCAACTACTGGTAATGATGGAGCAGTTCTTGATTTAACCACTATTCTCAAAGCTTCGCAAGCAATTTCTGGAGAAATTAAACTGGAAAATCTCCTAACAAATTTAATGAAAATTGTCATTGAAAATGCAGGAGCGCAGAAAAGTTGTCTGATTTTAGAACAGGAAGGAAATTGGGTCATTGAAGCTCAAGGAACAATTGATCAAGAAACGCTTAATATCTTACAGCCGATTCCCATAGAATCTATCGACTATGATCATTCAATTCCTATCTTACCCACCAGTATTATTTACTATGTCGCTCGGACAAAAGAAACTATCGTTTTAAATGATGCCACATCTGAAGGTAAATTTACTAATGATTATTATATTGTGGCTCAAAAAACTAAATCCATTCTTTGTACTCCTTTACTCAATCAAGGTCAATTAAAAGGAATTGTTTATTTAGAAAATAATTTAACAACAGGCGCATTTACCTCAGAAAGAGTTGAACTATTAAATATTCTAGCGGCTCAAGCCGCTATCTCTATTGATAACTCAAGACTCTATCAAACCTTAGAACAAAGAGTAGAAGAACGGACAAAAGAACTCACAAATACTTTAGAGGTACTGAAAGCAACTCAAGCAGAACTTATCTTTGAAAATGACCTGCTTAAAAGTGCTGAACAACCTTCCAAATTTGTCTATCAAGTGGGGGGAAGTTTACCGATGGATGCGCCGAATTATGTCGTTCGACAAGCTGATCGCAATCTTTATAAAGCTCTCAAACAAGGTCTATTTTGCTATGTTTTAAATGCACGTCAAATGGGAAAATCTAGCTTAATGGTACGCATGATGGGTCAATTACAAAAGGAGGGAATTAGATGTGCAGTAATTGACTTAACTCGGCTAGGAACAGACAATATTAACCCTGAACAATGGTATAAAGGATTAGCCGTTGATCTGCTCCGCAGTTTTGGATTAATCAAAGAATTGAAAACTTTTAAAGCTTGGTGGAGTGAACAATTAGACCTGCCTCTTGTACAACGATTAGGACAATTTATAGAAAATTTTCTTCTAGTTAATAACGATTTTAATCAGCGGCAATCTAGACAATCGACTGTTATATTTATTGATGAAATTGATAGCATTTTAGGGTTAAAATTTGGTGTCTCTGACTTTTTTGCTTTAATTCGTTCTTTTTATAACCAGAGAGCGATTCAACCTCAATTTCAAGAGCTAACTTTTGCCTTTTTTGGTGCTACCACACCTTCAGCTTTAATTACTGACCCCCAGAAAACACCTTTTAATATTGGTAACGCTATTGAATTAGCAAGTTTTAAAGAACACGAAGCCCAACCTTTATTATATGGGTTAACAGAAAAAGTCAGTAATCTTCAGACAATGCTCAAACAAGTCTTAAGCTGGACGGGAGGGCAACCTTTCTTAACTCAAAAACTCTGTCAACTGATGCGGGATAGTGAGCAACCAATCCCCTCTAATCAAGAAGAACAATGGTTGGCCAACTTAGTAGCAGAAAAAATTATTCAAGATTGGGAGATGCAGGATCAACCCGAACATTTAAAAACCATTCAAGATCGCCTTCTTCAAAGTCCAAACCGAACCCAATTATTAACCTTGTATCGACAAATTCTGCATCAAGAAGCAATACAGATTGATAACAATCCCTATTTACCTGAGTTATTTTTATCTGGATTAGTGGTAAAACGCCATGGGAAAATTGACGTTCATAATCGGATTTATCAGACGATATTTAATAATGATTGGCTTGAGCGATCACTGTCTTAATACCATGGTTCAAAAATTTATTTATACTGAACCAGTATATTGACTTATAAAGTACTTTTGATACAACTGACAACTGACAATTGCTTTATTTTCTCTGAGTTTAATTAAACCCATACTATTAAGTTTATAAGCAATAATTGGATCGACTATTATTGGTTGATTACCTTGACAAATCTGTTCAAAAACATCGGCAAGTTCGGGTTGTTTTTGTAAAGTGACCCAGTGAAGCTGTAAATGAGAGGAATAAATCCCCGTTGATGTAGTTGCTGATTTGATTAAATCTGGCATCGTGATTTGCTCTTGGCTAAGATGATAAATCGCTAAATGAATCAAGGCAGGATGTCCCCCCACTAAGTCGATCAATTGTTGAATTTCGTTGGTTGCTAATTCATTTAATTGATATTTTTTTGCCAATTCTGCCACTTGTTCTTGACCAAAACCCTGTAACTCTATGGGTAATCCCACATTAAAAGGAGACTGTTCTAATCGCAGAGAAACATAAGATTCTGTGGATTGAACAATAATTAAACGTAATTTCTGCCACAGGGGAGATCGCTTAGATTCTTCATAACAAGCTCTGATTAAAGGTAAAAAATCTTCTGCTACTTTCGGATGTTCAAAGACTCGATGCACTTCGTCTAAAGCCAATACCAGTGGCTGTTTTATCTCTCGTAAAATATACTCTTCAAAATAAATTGTCCAACTCATTTTAATTCCTATATCTTCATCCCAATAATCATCTAATTTGGCTTCTAAATTCAACTGCCGAGCGCAATTACGGCAGATCCAGCGTAAGAACTTGTTAAAATTTGCTATGATGTCTTGGTCTGCTTTTTGTAAATCTAAACTAACAATTTGATAACCGAATTGCTGTTGACAAGCCTCTAAAATTGTTAATAATAAAGACGTTTTCCCCCATTTTTTGGGAGCTTTAATGCGTACTAACGCCCCAGATTGTCCGATTTCCTCGATAATTTTTGCTTCAAGTTTTGTTCGTTTTAGATAATAATAAGAATTATAGGGAACAGGAGCATCTGGGTATTCTGGCCGCTCATTTTTGGGATATTCCCTACTGTGATACTGAGGCGATTTAGAGTTGGTAAAATGAGATTGTAGTCTAGATAAAAAATTTTTCTTATTGATCGGTTCTCCGATCAGTTGCGAGACTCTATCATAGAGTCCTGGGGCAACTACATTGGCAAGATAGCCGCTACTATAACCGTTTTCTTGGGCAATTTCTTGATAGTTCTTTTTCTGCCAAAGTCCTCGCAATAATAATTGTTCTGTGTCATTGAGACAGCGATTCTCAAGCTTGAGCAGTTGCCGATTAAGAATCTCTTGGATTTCCTCGAATTTCATTATTTTTGTCTAAGGTAAGAAGATTTGATGGAATAGATTATTTGATTTTTCAGTTCCGTTGCAGCCAGAAAGCCTGAATCTTGACATAACAGCACCGATTCAAACTAGAATTGGTATATTTGACAAACAAGCTGACGAGAACCAGCAACCGACAAAATTGTGCGATGGCAGCCCTGAGAGGGATTCAATTCCCCTCTTGCTAGGAAATTATAGCATTTCTTGTCAAAGTCAATTACACGGCAGCAATTATCTCTTGATCATTTCTATCAAAACCCCTAAGTCTTCCGCGTCTAACCCCTCGATAATCCTATTAACAATTAGTTCGGAAAAATCCTCACAGGAGTTGACTAGACAGGGTTTTAGCAATCAGATGTACTGCATTTCAACTGCCTAATTGGTAATTTTAGTACAGTGGCTGCTCCCAATCTTGCCAACAACGGTGAACAGTTACTGTTCATCCTTCAATACACTTGCTCCCAGAGCTTCTAGGGTTTCTTGCAGCATTTCAGCGCGAGATACATTACCCTGATCTTTCAATAATTGTAGGCCTTTTTGCCAAATCTTGATCGCCTCATTATAACTACCGAAAGCTATATAAGCCACCCCTAGATTTTGGTAAATAGTGGGATTATCGGGGTTTAACTGGAGAGCTTTTTTATAAGCTTTAATCGATTCTGGTAGCCGGTGCAGTTGTTTGAGAACCAGTCCTAAATTATAGTAACCATCGGCATAACTAGGATCAATTTCTACGGTTTTCTCAAAGACAGATAAGGCAGCTTCGTATTTTTCTGCTTCGTACAATAACCCACCGAAATTATTATAAGCACCCAGTTTTAATTTATCTAAAATTGGCTGCTTAATTGCTTTAACAAAATGATCGCCTGATTGCTTAAATTCCTCCACTGAATAATAATAATTAGCGAGATGATAATATAACTCGTATAAAATATGCGGATTAGATCCATGGCATTTTAAACCGTGTTTGAGCAGCTTAAAACCCTCTTTATCCCTGCCAATCTTTAGATATAACCCTCCCAATTTACTACACACATAGGGATCATGGGGATGTTGCTGATAAAAACCCTCCATCGCTTTTCTTGCCCGTTCAAACTTATCTAAGCTGGCTATTTTATCGACGGTGTAACCGTAGTGAAAGATAGCAATTTCTGGCAGTTCAACTATTTTCCAATCAGGCTCTTTTTTTAATAAAATGGCCACATTATCATCAATAATTGAGTGATAGGGTCGGGTAAAAGTGACCTGAGGATGTCGGCGAAATAGCCGCGAAATTAGAGAATAGGGTGATTGTACGGCTCCGATTTCATGGCGGATTAAATTAATCACTAAATTTTCCTCTTTTTCGAGCGCCCGACGCATTTGCGGTACGATAGCGGGATTTAATTCCTCATCGGCATCAAGAACTAAAATCCAATCGCCAGTAACATATTTTAAAGCCTCATTTCTGGCATCGGAAAAATTACCCCGCCAATCGTAGCTAGGAACTATAGCATCGTAACTTTTAGCAATAGCAATCGTATCATCGGTCGAACCCGTATCCATAACGATCATCTCATCCACCACCCCTTTAACGCTGTCCAAACAGCGCCGGAGATTTTCGGCTTCATTTTTGACAATCATGCAGAAACTAAGTTTAGGCATAACTTTACTCACTCTAGCGGTCAATCTTGAGGGATAGCGGCTAATCAATAACCCACCGATTACCGCTCACCGATTATCGATCATCTTCCGAGTCTACCTTAAACCGTTCTACCGAAGAAAGCAGCCCTCGGGAGATACTAACCAATTTTTGCAAGGAAACCGCCACCCGTTGGGATTCTTGGGAAGTTTCCTGAGCGGTTAACTCCACCGACTCCATAACTTGGGCGACATTGAGAGAATTTTCCCGTTGTTTGACCGTATCGGCGGTAATCGAGCGCACCAGCGTATCGATGCGGTTAGAAACTTGGATAATATCTTCTAGGGACTTCTTCGCCTGTTCCGAGCGCTCGGTGACATCGATAACCTGTTGAATCCCTTCCTCCATCGCCATCATTACCGAACCCGTTTCTGATTGAATCTGTACAACGATCTGTTCAATTTCCTTAAGAGATTTAGCAGCTCTATCGGCCAACTGACGCACCTCATCGGCCACAACCGCAAAACCGCGGCCCGCCTCTCCCGCTCGCGCCGCTTGAATCGAGGCATTAAGAGCCAATAAATTAGTCCGCGAGGCAATCTGAGAGACTACCGCGACAATTTTCGAGATTTCCTGGGAAGCTTCCGCCAAACGCTTGACTTTTCGCGCCGTTTCTGATACGGTGTCGCGGATTTGCAGAATTCCCGCCACGGTTCTTTCCACGGAATCACCCCCCTTCAGGGCGGTAATCGAGGAAGTGCGGGCGACTTCTTCGGCTTCTCTGGCGTTTTCTGCCACCCGTTGAATTGAGTCGGTCATCATCTGTACCGAATTAAGGGTGACGGCCAATTCCTCCGCCATCCGCAGGGCATCGCTAGACTGATTGCGGGCGAAAGATTCACTATTGGTACTGGCTTGATTCACCTGTTTTGCCGCTTTTTTCACCTGTCGGACAATTTCGCGCAGGTTTTGGATAGTCAAATTAAAAGCATCGGCCACCGCTCCTAAAAGATCGGCGCTCACCTCCGCTTCCACGGTCAGATCCCCCCGAGCCGCTCCTTCCACATCATCGAGAAGTCGAATCACTTGCCGTTGTAGGTCTTCCCGTCCCCTTTCCGTTTCGGCGGCGCGGCGTTGGGCCTCCGTGGTGGTAGTTACCACCACCTGGGCCATCTGATTGAAACGATTGGCCAATTGACCGAATTCATCTTCCGAGTAGATCGTCGCTTTAGCGTTAAAATTACCTTCCGAGAGATGAGCGAATTGGCTTTGCAGATCGTCGAGACTCCGCTTAATCTGACTAATGAGCAACTGTAAACCTAGCCAAGTCAGGGCAAAAGCTCCCAGTCCAGTTAATAACATCTCGGTTAGTACCAGTTGACTGAAAGGGGAAAGGCTGGCTGGGGCCGGTTTCGGGGCAACTTTTTCGGTTTTTTCCTTGCTATTCGGGCCCGGTTTGGCAGCCGATAGAGAAAATAGCCAAGAGGTGGTACTAACGGCAAAAATTAAGATTACAGGGGTAATACCCGCTAAAGCCGCTAGGATTAGTTGTTTTTTGCCTAAAGAAGCATTGACAAAAAAGCCTAATTTGCCCGGATTGACTTCCACCACTGGCTGGAGCAGGCGCTCGGAAACAGGGCCAAGATGACTATCTTTTTTGTCATCGGGGATTTCTAGACGAGAAGGATGAAAACTAGGCTCTCCCACAGCAGAACTGGGATTAAGGCGCGCACTGGGTTCGGGGACAAAACCAGCAGTTACAGCTTCCTCTCCCGAAGGGGTAAATAGCTCCGATTCCCCCAGTTCTTCGGCTATATCCGTCAGATACAGTTGGGAAAAACCGTCTAAATCCTCATTATTGAGTTTTGGTTCCCTAAAATCTCTGGTTTCTTCCTCCTCGTAGCTTTTTTGAGTGACTATGCCCTGATTAAGGTCAGTTTTCGCCCCTTGTCGGTGGGTTGGGTCTGGATCAGTGGCAAAAGTGCTTGTTTCTGGGGTATCGAGATAGGATAACCCCTCTCTCCCAGTGACGGGATTTTCCCGCCAGTCAGAGGAAGCCGTAAAAGTGGTTTCTCTCGTTGACCCTAACCCACCGCCCCACCCTTCCTGCAGCGAGTCAATCTCCGCTGCTTCTAAAAAGGGGAAAGGGGGTTCTCCATCCCCAGAATCGCCGGACAAATGGGAACTGTGAGAGACTGAATCGGCCAGGATAAGGGAACTAAAGGCGGTTTCCTCCGATTCCCCAAAATCATCGCCATAGGAATCGACTGTACCCGCCGTAGGCTCCCCCAGATCCTCCTCATTGAAAAGACCACTATCCCAGTCGATTGCCTCATTTTGCCGATCGGGATCAGCCGCTTGCGACCGCCCAGACAAAGAATTGCTGAAACCTTGACTGGGATCGAAAGCTGCCTCGCTGTAGGCAATGCTTTCCGCAGCAGCGATCATAAAATCTCCATCCTCGGCTTCAAAACGCAATTGCTGAATCTGATCGAGACCCCGTCGAGCATAATCTACCAGATCAAAGAAATTGGCAGAATTTTTAGCCAATTCCAGCACTTTTTCGTAACGTCCCTCGGCCAAGCTGTATTGTTGTAGTCCTACATAAATGTGTCCCTGTAAAAGCAGGACGTTGGGATCATTGGGATACTTGCCGATCATGTCTTTGACAATGACGGCGGCATCCTCAAGGTTGCCCTGGCAATAGGCGGTGTTAGCCTTTCCATAGAGTTTCGCATATTCTTTCCCTGACGGCATTTGCCCCTCCCCTAGTAAAGATAAAGTGATCAAGTAGTTAGTAGTTTCAAGAAATAATTGCTATAAATGCTATTCTGCTATTTTTTTGAGGTTTTAAGCCGCCCAACGGGTAGAATGGAGTATGGCCAGATGATCGAGTAGTCTTAAGGTTTTTTTTGATTCTTGGCCCAGAATCCACTCCCCCCGCACATAGGGGGCAATCTGATCGGGAATACTGACGGCACTACCTAGTTGATCTGGGTCGAGCCATTCCATATCTCCCAAACGTTGCACCGCTAAACCGAGGATCGTTTCTTGTTCTTCGATCACAATTACGGGAATTTCGGATCGATCGGTATTTAAGCGGCTATTATCCCCCAAAAATTGACCGAGATCCGCCACCCAGATCACTTGACCCCGGAGATTGATCGCACCGAGGAGCAAGGGTGAAGCATTGGGAATTGGGGTAATGCGATCGAGTGGTTGCTGTATTACCTCGCAAATGCCCACAGCACTAAGGGCAAACTCGTCCTGAGAGGGTAGATAAAATCGCAAGTGCAGTTCACCGACGGGAGTTTGTAATTCCTGAGTGTCGGGGGCGATATTTTGAGCGTCACCAGCAAAAAAATCGGCGTCGTTAAGCATTTGTTTTGTTCTCTTGCAACTAATAGTTCGTTGACGCTCCCCGCTCTAAAGAGACGGGGATTCTTCGTTCATTGAGTCTCCGTTAGTAAGCAGGATTTCTCCAACCAACCAAGAGGGAATCTCTCCCGAAGCGTTTAAAGTTTGCGTGCGCCCCACGCTACTTAATCCCT